>SVDE01000123.1 GCA_015057955.1 Lachnospiraceae bacterium
TTTAAATATTATAAACCTAAAAACACCGGTGTGACTGTTTTTTCTGTTTCGTGATATAATGAAACGGCCGGACGGGAAACGTTCCGGCAGATTTTTGCTTATTAGCGGAGGATAAATAAGAATGGAAACACTTATATGCAGGGACAGAAAAGGCACGGACTGTGTAAAATGGGATATCATGAAGCCCAGGTTCGGAAGGGATGATCTTCTGGCAATGTGGGTTGCAGACATGGATTTTGCAGTACCGGAATGTGTAAGAGAAGCCCTGATCAGGTATTCTGATTTCGGAGTATACGGATACCGCCTTACACCTGAAAGCTATGAAGAGTCATATCTTGCATGGCAGGAGAGACATCACGGAATCCGTCCCGAAAAGGAGTGGCTGAGGTTTTCCCAGGGCGGAGTGACAGGCGTTTACATGTGCGTCGCGGCATTTACGGAGCCGGGAGATGCAGTTGCTGTCATGACACCTGCTTATCCTCCTTTCCTTAATGCTCCGAAAGACCTTGGCAGGAAAACCGTCACATGTCCGCTTGCAAACGATAAAGGATATTACACACCTGACTTTGCCGCCATAGAGGAACTCTTCGTGAAGGAATCTCCGGCAATGATCATATGGTGCTCGCCTCATAATCCGACCGGTAGAGTATGGACTGAGGACGAGACAAGAAGACTGCTCGAACTGTGCAGGAAATACAATGTCGTGATACTCTCAGACGAGATCCATCAGGATTTCTGCAGGGAAGGGCACAGGCATGTTCCGGTCTATTCGTTCACTGAATATCTGGACCTGGCCGTCTGCCTTAATTCACCGGCCAAGACATTTAACCTGGCAGGATGCAACTCAACAACGATCATCATCCCTGATGAAACCTTAAGGGCAAAATATGATAAAGTGCTGCTGAACGCCGGGAATCCCAAGCCGACAACATTTGCCCAGATAGCCTATGAAGCAGCCTATACAGGCGGGGATGAGTGGCTGGAGAAAGTCCTTGCACAGGTGGAGAAGAATACACAGATCCTTACAAATAAGCTGGCTGATGCTGACCCGCGTGTTATTGTAAGCCGCCCCGAAGGGGTATTCCTTATCTGGATAGACTTTGCCGGAGTGATACCTGCGGATGAAATGAAAAAGTTTATTAATGATGAGTGCAATCTGTTCCTCAACCAGGGGACCGAGTTCGGAGGAGATGCGTATGCCACATTTGTACGTATGAACCTTGCAACGTCAGAAGAGATTGTATCACAGGCTTCAGACAATATCGCAGCGGCCCTGAAAAAGAGAAAAGCATAAAGGAGAACTGCCAATGGAGTATGTCAGGCTGAACAACGGACTCAAGATACCTAAACTGGGCTTTGGTACATTCAGGCTCAAGGACGAAGAATGCACCGCAGCTGTTGCAGGCGCGATCGAATGCGGATACAGGCTCATAGATACTGCTGAAGCCTATGGAAATGAGGCAGCTGTAGGCGAAGGCATCCGAAGGAGCGGCATAGACAGAAGCGAACTCTTTGTTGTAACAAAGATCAACTTTACAAGCTTCGAGCATCCTAAGGAGACAATAGAGAACTCTTTCAGGAATCTTGGAACGGACTATATTGACCTCATGCTCATCCACTGGCCTTTCGGAAACTACTATGCCGCCTGGCGCGAAATGGAAAAGTATTATGCGGATGGAAGGATAAGGGCAATAGGTGTTTCAAACTTTGAACCGTCACAGCTTGTGGACCTGATCGGATACAACAAAGTTAAACCGGTAATAAACCAGGTTGAGACAAACCTGTACTGTCAGAAGGGATATGAACGCACATGGATGAATAAATATCATGTTGCTCACATGGCTTATGCTCCTTTGGGGCAGGGCAAAAACAATGATATGTTCAAAGAGCCGATCGTTCAGATACTGGCTGAGAAATATGGAAAGACCCCGGTACAGATAGCGCTGAGGTTTCTGGTCCAGAGAGACATAGTAGCAATACCAATGAGCAGGTCAAAAGAGCATGTCATTCAGAATCTGGATGTGTTTGATTTCACACTTACTGATTATGATATGGCCGAACTGGAAAAGCTGGACAAGGGGCCTGCGTTTGCAAGGCATTCAAATGATCCGGAGAGAGTTGAATGGTCGCTGACGATCTGACGGCCATATTTATGAGATGATAAAAAAATATAATAGCCGCCATGGGATGATCCGACCCATGGCGGCTTTGTAATGTGATATAGTTAATATGAGCGAATAAAACGGAATTTAAGAAAGGAAAACCAAATGGCAATTTTAACTGCAATGACAAAGTATGGTGTCATCCGGGGTGTACCTTCGGCAAAGAATGCTGAACATACAGTTTTCAAAGGCATTCCTTATGCAAAACCTCCGGTAGGTGAACTCAGATTCTCTCGTCCTGCGGATCCGGAAAGCTGGGAAGGCGAGCGCGTCTGTGACACTTTCAGCCCCGACTGCATCCAGGGTCTCCCCATGGGGGCGCCGGGTCCGGCTCAGAATATCAGCGAGGACTGCCTGTATCTGAATGTTTATACACCGGCGGAAAGCGCAGAAGATAAGTTGCCGGTACTTTTCTGGATATATGGCGGAGGATTTTCGGGTGGACGCGGCTCCAATCCTGAATTTGATGGTGAAGCCATCAACAGCAAGGGAGCGATCCTTGTGACGATCAATTACCGCTGCGGTCCGCTTGGCTTCTTTGCTCTTCCTGAACTTGATGAGAAATACGGCGCAAGCGCAAATCTTGGACTCCTCGATCAGATCCAGGCCCTCAAATGGGTGCATGAGAACATTGAATCGTTAGGCGGAGATCCTGAAAAAGTGATGGTATTTGGCCAGTCTGCAGGCGGCATGTCAACTAGAATGCTGCTCACATCACCCCTGACCGAAGGTCTCATGACAAGAGCCGTTATCGAGTCGGGCGGAGGGCTTAATGAAGCCGATCCTGTAAGACCGGCAGAGGAATTCAAGGACATTTGCTGCAGATGCCTGGACTGTCTCGGATGGACATTTGAAGATGTCATGACTAAAGATGCATATGAGGTTTACAGCAAGCTTTCAGAGACCGCAAGGAAAGTGGTTTCAGGACCGGTAGTAGGAGTATTCCAGCCGTTCATTGATGGAGTTGTCCTGAGTGATGTCCCGGGAAATCTTGTAAAGGCAGGGAAATATCATGATATCCCTGTAATGTGCGGAACTGTCTCCGGAGATTACCGCATGTTCAGCATAAGGGTAAAGAATCTGCTCGGTGATGATAATGTGACAATGGCGAGAGGGTTCGCGCTCTCACCCGGTCAGGCATGGGCAAGGATGCAGGTAAAGACAGGACGCAGCCCCATCCGTACTTTTTACATGGACCGAGTGCAGCCTAAAGGCAATATGGGTGGGCCGGGAGGCCATGGCCCGGGAAGAGCGCCGGCACCTAACAGCCCGTTTGCAGGCGGACCGGTATTTGGAACAGAGACACCACACAGCTCAGAAATCGCATATATATTCGGGACACTTGGATTTAAGGAAGAATCCAGGGGAATGAAGTTTGATGAGTTTGACTATAAGATGAGCGATGCAATGACATCTTATTGGGTTAACTTCGCATCTTCCGGAGATCCTAACGGAGAGGGACTTCCTGAGTGGCCGCTCTATACAGACGAAACCCCGCTCACGATGCATTTTGCAAATGGATATTTCCGGGCTGAGGATGTGGTAGAGTCAGAAGACGAGATAAAGGTATTCGATCATGTTGAGAAGAACCCGGGACTGCTTACAACCGTGGAAGGTCTGATCTGAAAAGCAGAAATTACAAATGAGCAAGGGACTATCGCGGCAGCCCCTTGCTCATTTGTATTACATTCCCCAAACGCGGCAGTTTTGCGGATTTTTTGTCTTAACCCCGGCGTTTAGGGGTGAAATCAGATGAATGGTCACAGAACACAAAGGTCACTGTTTATGTCTCTGAGGTGGTTCTGGAAATGCATGGTCCCGAACAGTGCGTCTGTCAGGCTGCACAGCATGATGTCATTATTCTTGATCCAGTCATGGAATCTCTTTGAACACAGTGCTTCAGTGTCGAATGTGCGGCTTACGGTGTAGTATGCCATGTTAGGGCCGTAATCACCCTCGTGGCCGACATAGTAGTCTACATATCCCGGATGCCAGCCGTGGATGATAGCTGAACCATCCGGAAGGTCATTAAGGCGCATCCTGTCTTCAAGAAGGAAAGCAACTCCGTCATAGTTCTGCTGCTCGATAAAAGATTTTCCGATCAGATCGCCGGCGACGATACCGGCCTGGTCTATCTGATAGATCTGCGCACTTTCCCATTTGGGATCCACGGGATCATTTATAAAACTCCCATCAGGCTGCACGTGCATCCTATGGGCGTAATTACTGATCATGCCATATTCTTTTACGACCTGGTTCATTGCCTTGAAATAAGGAGTATCTGCCTGGAAAGGAGAACCGCCCACATCAGGCGCCTTGCCAAGGATATGAACGCAGCGGTCCATCTGGGCACGCATCTCAGCTAATATTTCTTCAAAACTGATATCCTCGAGACGCTGGATGCCATGGCGGAAACGCCCTGTCTCAGGTATGACAAGAGAAGGAACTTCCTCTGCGGGAAGAACAGGTGCTCCCCAGAAATGGGCATGCCAGCCGGTGCTTACCCATGGGTAACGCTTAGCTCTCTCAAGAGCATCAACTGTTCCCGGTGATTCGAGCATCAGCTCCAGATGTGAGCCCCAGCCGTGATCATAGACCTCGAAAGTTCCGATGTTGCAGACATTTGAATATCCGACATCATCTGTACGTACGATCAGTTTATACATTTAAGATCCTTTCCGCGTCCTTTCCGACGCCTTGTATATTTTCAGTATCATCATCCCTCAGTTCCTTCCTTAGGATAATGCATACAATTATCACATAGACAGAACACAGAAACCACAGCGACGGTTCGCAGAAGCATACTGCCGTATATCCGAAACGGGGAACCAGCGCCCATGCAAACAGGAGCTTTCCGCCCATCTCCATTACGCTCGCAAAGAGAGGGATGATCTTATGTCCCATGCTCTGAAGCATGTTCCTGAGAGTAAGCAGAACACACAGCCAAGGAGAAGTGAGCAGCGTGATCCGTATGAAAAGTGTGCCGCTGTTAATGACTTCCGGAGCGTCAGATCCGGTGACAAGCTTCATGGCAGCTTCAGCCAGAGGTGAAATGGCAAATGCGGCGCATACAGCACAGCCGATCGCGCAAATAAGGAAAGATGCAAAGATGCCCTGTTTTATGCGCTGCTTCTTTCCGGCACCGAAGTTCTGGCTGAAATATGTCGCGGATGAATTGCATACCGCATGAACAGCCGCGAGAAACAGAACTTCTATCCTGGTGCCTCCTATCTGGCCGGCTATGTAAAGTCTTCCGAGCTTATTTACCGCAGCCTGCAGAACTGTACCGCCAAATGATACGATGGTTCCCATCAATCCCATGGAAAGGCCGGTAAGGAACATATCCTTCACATATCCTTTCGGAGGATGTATAAAATCTTTCTTAAACCGTATATGAGGATATTTTATTATTATATACACTAGGGAGGCGATAGCCGAGAGCAGCTGGGCAGTTACAGTTGCGCAGGCAAGTCCGGCTACTCCCCAGTGGAATAACGCAACAAACATATAATCCAGTCCGGCATTCAGTACGCTCGAGATCACCAGAAATACGAGCGGTGTTGCGGAATTACCCATGCTGCGCAGAACCGATGCCGACATGTTATAAGCCATCGTGACCGGTATGCCTGCCAGAATGATCGAAAGGTATGTCCTTGCCTCACCAAATATCTCGGCAGGTGTGTTCATGGCGCTAAGAAGGGGATCAAGGAAAATGAGCGAGGCGGAAGTCAGTACAGCGACCGTCAATATGTTCAGGATCATGGTCCAGAAGATGGAAAGATTCAGCCTCTCCTGATCCTTGGCGCCGAATGCCCTGGAAATAAGCAGGGAAAACCCGGTGTTCATTCCCATGGAAAACCCGATGATCATGTTATGGATCTGACCTGTGGAGCCGATGGCGGCAAGGGATATATCTCCAAGTATGTTTCCTGCAATTGCCGTGTCAACAACATTGTAAAGCTGCTGCAGCAGTATTCCCAAAAACAGAGGAACGGCAAATATTAAGATTATCTTCACAGGCCTGCCCTGTGTCATGTCCAGCGTGCGGCCTGTGCGTTTTGAAGAAGTATCGGTCATGTTTGTGTCTGTTATCAGCTTCAAATTTGTAAGATTAAAATATGTTATAGTTTATCATAGAGCTGTATAATAATGTCAATATGTAAGGCACGGTATGAATTTGACAAAAGCTGTATGGGAGGAAAGCCATGGAACTTGGTACACCAAAGCATCTGAAATACTGGAGCAGGGAGACAAACCCGGAAACCGGAGCGCAGTTTGAGCTTTACAGAGACACACTGATGGATCTTGGAAATCCTGACTTTGATCTTGAGAGGTATCTTTCTGATGATTACGCTGCCGCGCAGACAGAACGCCTTGACAGACGCTTCAGGTTTACACCGGATCCGATGGGGGAAGAATGTCTGGAATATTACCGTTCGATCGGCTTGAAAAAAGAGATGTTTGATACAGAAAACTTCTTCACCAGATGGGTGATGATCACACCGCTGGAACTTGAGGAGGGGAGAAAATACCCGCTCATAATGATCTTCCACGGTGGCATGAATACCATTGAAACAGAAGAGTTCTCGGATGGATTTACAGATAATGCAGCAGCTGAAGGATACATGCTGATGTATCCGCAGGATACCAGACCGGAGAGTGTGCTGAAGATATTTGAACGTGTGAAAAAAGAGTATCCGGTCGATACCGAAAGAGTTTATGTTACAGGTTTTTCACAGGGAGGATACATGGCCAGGGAACTGGTGGCAAAGTGCCCTGAACTGTTTGCCGCATACGCTCCTACAGGGAATGACCTGTACAGACCGTTTGATTTCTTCAACCGGCCTTATACAGAGGAACAGAGAGTACATCTTAAGGAGACTTTTGTACCGTTCCTTCAGATAGTCGGATGCAATGAGCCTAACTTCCATGTGCCCAGATACCAGTGGAAGCCTCGTCTTACCATGCTGCAGGATCTTAGAGCAAGATTCCCGGGCAAGTATGATGATGTCCGCCCGGGCATGGACTTCAGTGAAGAAGAGCATGGCCCTGATGTAACATACCCCTACGATGAGAACGGAAAGAGGATGCCAACTGTCCATCCTGCACCGGGACCGGGAGAAGACATCCCGAGATGGGCAGCAAACCGCATAAACCTCAGGCTGGATCTGTTAGGATGTGAGCCAAGGGACATAGATATCTGCACCGGATATGCGGAAAATGCGGATA
>SVDE01000124.1:0-5293 GCA_015057955.1 Lachnospiraceae bacterium
ATGTTCCGCGATGTAAAGGCATATCCGCAGGATTTCTATCTTCCCAACATAGCTGTATTCTACACAAGGGAAAACCCCATCATCAGTAATGTGATCGTGAACCTAAAAAACGAAAAAGGTGAAGTGTTTACCATATTTAATGATGAATTCAGAGGAAAGACGGATCAGGGGGAGTTCTCGGAAAAGATCGAAAACGAAGAAGAACTTAAAACCATACTCAGGGAACGGTTCGGAATGATCATATGACAAGGGTTTGGAATGGCAGATTATAAGTATCTTTTATGGGACATTGACGGGACGGTGCTGGATTTCCTTGCCGCTGAAAAGGCTGCCATAAAGGATCTGTTCCTTAAATATGGTTTTGGCGAGTGCACGGATGAGATGGTGGACAGGTATTCCGCCATCAATGTAAAGTATTGGCGCGAACTGGAAAAAGGTAAAATGACAAAAGCTCAGATACTGACAGGCAGATTCCGTGAGTTTTTTGCCATTGAAGGCATAGAAGCAGATGTCGAAAGCTTCAACCTGGATTATCAGCTGGCGTTGGGAGACACGATCGTGTTCATTGACGGCGCACTGGAAATGCTTGAAAAAGAAAAAGGCAGATATGTCCTTATCGCTATAACCAACGGAACAAAGAGGGCACAGAGCAAAAAACTGAAAGTTTCAGGACTGGATCAGATATTTGATTACATATTTATTTCAGAGGATGTCGGCGTGGAAAAACCTTCTCCGGGTTATTTTGAAAAGGTCATGGATACAGCAGGCATTACGGACCGGTCAGAAGCATTGGTCATAGGCGACTCTCTGACGAGCGATATCGCAGGAGGACTGCGTGCCGGTCTTGCCACATGCTGGTTCAATCCCGGCGGGGCACCAAATGATAAAGGCATGATCCCTGACATGGAGATACGGAGCCTTTACGAGCTGGAAGGAATACTGGAAAATACCGAAGATTAAAGATGCAGACTTTCACAAGAAAAAAGCGATATAAGGCAAAAGACCCTGAAGAAACATTGGATATAATAAAGAAGATCATGTCAGGGTGCGGCATAGAAGTTGCAGAAGAATGCAGGTACGCAGACGTTCCGAACGTAGCTTCCTGCCGTATATGGATATCCGGAGGCGACATTTCGTTCGGAGATTTCGGAACGAACGGAAAAGGCATGACAGGGGAGTATTCGCTTGCCAGTGCATATGCCGAGTTCATGGAAAGACTCCAGAACATGGCCCTCTTCGGGGATTACATTGAAGATGCATATCACAAAGGCCTTGTGAGATACATGGTATCGCCTGATGAAGTGATGCTGAGTGCAGGAGAATGCCTTGACAGGGCAGAGGATATACTTGGAAAACTCCTAAGGTTCAGTGATACGGATGTATTTCCGGGAACGGAAAAAATGGCCGCGGTCCCATACCATGATGTATTTAATGATCGTGAAGTGCTTCTCCCGCATAAGACTCTGCGCATGTGCATAGGGACCAATGGCATGTGCGCGGGAAATAACCGGATGGAAGCCGTTACACAGGGCCTGGCGGAAATATATGAAAGAGCCGCGGTACGTGAAGCATATGAAAAAGATCCTGTCATAAGACAGCTGCACATGGAAAGTTTTAAGGGCAATGCTGTTTATGACAGATTGAAGCGGCTTGAGAATAGAGGGTACGGAGTAAAGATCCTGGATCTTTCAATGGGGAAAGATTACCCGGTAATCGGGCTCCTGATCGAAAAGGATGGGGCAAAGGCTTTCAGGGCAGGTGCAGACCCTTGTCCGGTCACGGCGCTTGAGAGATGCCTTACTGAGATCTACCAGGGGGATGAGGCATCGATAAGGAGATTCTTCAAAAAGGAATGCTGCCTTCCGTTTCCGGAAGTAACAGATGAAGGCATGCGCCAGTTTATAAATGATGAAGAGATAGCTTATCATGTCGACGGTTCAGGCATGGCAGCTCACTGCATTTTCAATCCTAGCGGCGAGTTTAATGAAAACTTCAAGGGAACCGAGGGCGAGAGCGAAGAAAAAGACTATGAATACATGATAAGCCTTACAAAAAAACTGAGCTTAGGACTGCTGATCCGGGACTGGTCGTTTTTGGGATTCCCGGCATTCCAATGTGTGATCCCTGAACTGTCCAATTACGATCTGATCTTTGAGGACGGGGCAGAAATATACAACTGGAGTTTTGAAAAAACAGTGTTCAGGAATGACCGCTTTACGAAAGAGATAGCCCGTATTGCAGGGCGGTTGTTTGAGATCTATGAAAAGTATTTAGGGTAATGCGCACAGACAGGCTGAAGTACATGGACATAGCGCGGGGCATAGGGATGATATGCATCATCCTGGGGCACCTTGGAAACAACGGGATAAACCGCGTTGTTTATACTTTCCATGTTCCCTTGTTTTTTATTCTGGCAGGGTATTTCATCAGTGAAAAAAAGAGCATGGGAGGATTTGTGAAAAGCAGGGCAAGGGTTCTGCTCGTTCCTTATGCCGTAACATGCGCTGTAATGATCGTATTAGGCATTGCGGCGGGCATCGTTCTCTATGGACCCATTGGCGTCTGGCAGGGAATCAACTGGCTCTGGGCATGCTTTTACGGGTCAGGCAATTCATTTGACCTGATCTTCCACATAAAAGCGGTAGGCGCCATATGGTTTCTTCTGGCGCTGTTCTGGGGCAGCATTCTGTTCAGAGCCTCTTTAAAAATGAACAAATGGATAAGGGCTGCATTTGCCATTGCACTGTTTGCTGCCGCATATTTTACCCGTAATGTCTTCTGGCTCCCGTTCAGCCTGCAGCCTGGCATGTGCTCGGTACTGTTCATTTATGCTGGCTGGATAGTAAAAACTTATAAAACAAGGCTGGCGGCAGTGCCGAAGGCGGTTAAGATAGCGTGCCTGTGTCTGGCAGCAGCTCTGTGGGGCGTGTTCATTGCGGCCTATGAAACATTCTGGGTGGTCAGGTGCGATTTCGGCCGTGGGATACCGGACATCATCATGTGCCTGAATGCCTGCCTGACAGTCGTGTTCATATCATGGCTTCTGGAAAAGGCACCTTTGTTTGGTACGGTATTTTCCCTGGTCGGCAGATACAGCCTCTTGATCCTCTGCATACATAATATTGAATTAAACTTTTTTCCGTGGACGCAGATGATGAATCTTCTTATAAGCAGGGGGATGCCTTCCGCCCTTGCGCTTCCACTTACCATAGCAGGAAAACTGGCCGGATGTTTTATTGCCGCGTGGCTTCTCCTTAAAGTCGGACCGGTGAGAAAATTATTTAAGTACGAATGACCGCAGAAAGAGAACGAAGATGAAGAAAAAAGTTTCCCACATGTCAATTCCCTGGCATGAATACATAAAGGATGATAATGATGCCCCGGCAACAGAAGCTTCTCTGTCAGAGAAGGCATCGCTGATCGGGCGGATAGGAATGATCATGCTGTCCTGCGGAACACCCGCATGGAGAGTAAGAAATTCCATGACCACTGCAGCAATGTCGCTTAAAGTTACATGCAATGCGGAAGTGGGCCTTAATTCCATAAACTATACATGTATTGACAAACATGAGAGCTTTTCACAGTTTGTATCAATAGCGGGCATCTCTGTAAATACATATAAACTCGCAGGACTCGAGAGACTGGTTAAAGATTTCCGGGAAAAAAGTGAACATGTTTCTGTCAGCGGCATGCACAGCATACTTGATGACATACAGAAGACGCCCGAGACACATTCAACTGCAATGCTCTCTCTTGCGGCCGCTGCAGCCTGCGCATCGTTTGCGTTTCTGCTCGGTGCAGGGATCGAAGAGATCATCTGTGTATTTATCGGAGCAGGAGTAGGGCAGCTGGTCAGAAAGCTGATCCTTAAAAGAAAACTGTCGGTCATGATCAGCGTGGCAGTAGGAGCAGCAGCCGCATGCACCGTGTATGCCGTTGCAATGCTCCTTGCAGAGCATATATTAGGTATCAAGGCTGATGACGGAGCCGGATACATCTGCTCGGTCCTGTTCCTTGTTCCGGGATTCCCGTTTATCACCAGTGTGCTGGATCTGGCAAAGCTGGATATCAGATCCGGGGTGGAACGGCTGGTATATTCATCGATAGTCATGCTGTTTGCCACGGTGTTTGCCTGGGCAGCCGCGCTGGTTTTCGGATTTGAAGCAGAAAGCCTGGCAGGCCTCAGCCTTTCACCCGTGCTGCTGCTGATACTCAGGGTTCTGGCCAGCTTCATCGGCATTTATGGCTTCTCACTCATGTTCAACAGTACTCATCTTATGGCACTTACAGCTGCCATTGTAGGAACTGTTCCGAATGTGCTGCGTATCATTCTTGTCAGGGAAGCAGGATTCCATGGAGCGATCGCGGCATTCATATGCGCTTTCCTGGTCGGTATCATTGCAATAGCGGCTGTGAAGATCACTTCCTTCCCGCGTGTGGCCATAACGATCCCTGCCGTAATAGTCGGTGTGCCGGGCTTTTACATGTACCAGTCCATCTACTATTTCGGGACCGGTACGGCAGTTGAGGGACTCAGCGCCATGATACAGGCGGTAGGGATAATACTGGGACTTGCGCTGGGCATTCTCTTCTCGCGGTTCATAGCAGATCCGCAGTTCAGACACCGTGACTGATATACAGAAAGCGTGGTAATTATTCAATTGAAAACGTTTTCTGAAACTTCTTTTGCATAGATATTAACAAATTATTAATTGTGGATATTCTGTGTTTTTTCTATTGAAATTTGGATTCCTCAGTATTATATTAACACTGACAGTTTGTGAAAATTATGTGAAGACAGGATTGCATTGGACATGACTTCAAAGGAAGCACTTGATAAACTGCTCAGGTCTTATCTGCAGTATTATGATGTTAATAAAGAAAAGCCAATCGAACCGTTCACATCTTTCGCAATGTTCCAGTCACGTGAGCAAGGATATTTCCTGTTGAAGAAAGCCACAATATCTGATTCGGAGACAAGGGAATTCGTATACTTCTATGACGCTGAACACATAGATCTGGAAACTGTCCTCAGGCTGGAAGCACTTGCCTGGGAAGACGGTATGAAAAGGGTCGTACCGCATCCGGCACATAGAAACTCGGATGTGATAGTCGCTTTTATCGGTGAAAGGATCGACCCGGATGCTATGGCTGCCATAAAAAAGCTCCACCATTACAAGAGTTATAAGTTTACTTTTCAGGGTTGGAGCAATTTCAGTGCGATTGCTTTAGATCTTTCTTCAGGGGAGCTCTCATACAACCGTTTCGGGGCCCGCCTGAAGAAAGTATTTAA
>SVDE01000124.1:5393-7366 GCA_015057955.1 Lachnospiraceae bacterium
AGTGCGATTGCTTTAGATCTTTCTTCAGGGGAGCTCTCATACAACCGTTTCGGGGCCCGCCTGAAGAAAGTATTTAAAAGTATAATCAAGTAAGGAGGAATTTCTCATGTTACCTATTATCATCATTGTAGCTGCGATCGTTATTCTGATCATTGGTTACGTGACCTACGGTTCGTGGCTCTGCAAAAAGTGGGGCATCGATCCCAGCAAAAAGACTCCTGCTGTTGAGATGGAGGATGGTGTTGACTATGTACCCGCTAAGCCGGTAGTACTTCTCGGACATCACTTCTCATCCATCGCCGGTGCCGGCCCTATCAACGGACCTATCCAGGCAGCAGTTTTCGGTTGGGTTCCTGTCTTCCTGTGGTGCGTACTTGGTGGTATCTTCTTCGGTGGCGTTCATGACTTCGGTGCTCTGTTTGCATCAGTACGTCACGGAGGCAGATCTATCGGTGAGGTTATCGGTGATTCAATGGGAAGCAAGGCTAAGAAGCTCTTCACTATCTTCGCTCTGCTTGTTCTGATCCTGGTACTGGCATCATTTGTTAACGTCGTTGCCGGAACATTCGCAACACCTGATGATGCACTTGCTACATCCGGCGTTTTCACAACAGGCGCTAACGTACTCGGAGTTCAGTCTACTGCAATGATCTCAATCCTGTTTATCATCCTGGCCGTAATCTATGGCCTGCTGACAAACAAAGCAGGACTTAAGACCGTCCCGGCAACTATCATCGGTATCATCCTGATCGCCGGCATCACTGTTCTCGGACTTAATGTTGGTCTTGCAGCAAGCCGTATCTTCTGGCTCATCTTCATTGGTGTTTACATCACTGTTGCTTCACTGATCCCTGTATGGATCCTGCTCCAGCCTCGTGACTATCTGTCAAGCTACCTGCTGTACTTCATGATGGCTCTTGCTATCGTTGGTATCTTTGTAGCTGCATTTAACGGACAGGCTGCAGAATTCGCTAAAGTTCCTGCATTCGCAGGATGGAAACTTGCAAATGGAAATACCCTGTTCCCGGCACTGTTCATCACAGTTGCATGCGGCGCCTGCTCAGGTTTCCACAGCCTTGTTTCTTCAGGAACAACATCCAAGCAGCTCGATAACGAGAAAAATGCTAAGCCTATCGGCTACGGCTCAATGCTCATCGAGTCAGCACTTGGTGTTATCTCCCTTATCGCTGTAGGCATGGTATTTACAAAATACACAGCCGGCGAATTCGGTTCACCTTCAGCAGCATTTGCAGCTGGTATCGCAACAATGTTCACAGGCGACACAGCAGCAACAGCATACAAGACAATCTATGCTCTGCTGACACTTGCTGTTTCAGTATTTGCTCTTACATCACTCGATACTGCTACACGTCTTTCACGTTTCATGTTCTCCGAGCTCTTCCTTAAGGAAGGCGAGAAAGATTGGCATGATGCTACCGGCGCACGCAAGGTTGTTACACATCCTCTGTTCGGTACACTGTTCATGGTTATCATAGGCTGCGTACTTGGCGGACTTAAACTCAGCCAGATCTGGGGTCTGTTCGGCGCTGCTAACCAGCTCCTTGCAGGTATCGCTCTCATGGCTGTTGCTACATGGCTTGGAAATATCGGAAAGAGCAGAAAGATGTTCATATTCCCGATGATCTTCATGCTCTGCGCTACAATCGTCAGCCTTATTATGACCATCATCAACAAGATCAAAGGCTTCGGCGCAGAAGGCGGAATGGCTTGGGGCAACTGGTTCCAGCTGATCTTCGCTATCGCCATGGTAGTTCTTGCTATCATCCTTGTTATCCAGGGAATCCAGACATTCTCCAAACAGGGAAAGAAAGCTGCTTGATCTGATCAAAAGATAATCTGATCACATATCTTAAAGGCTGCCGCATTTCGCGGCAGCCTTTTTTGTGTTTGCGCGCCATGGGCGCGCTCTAACGGGTGAAAGTCCCGAGTACGCGTAGGCAACGACGAAGTAC
>SVDE01000021.1 GCA_015057955.1 Lachnospiraceae bacterium
CCGTTGTTTCATGTGATCTCTCCTTTGCTTTTCTTGGAAGTCTTCCGGCCATTGTCATCTTAACTTAATGACATTGGGCTGCTGCCACTCCTTTTTACTATTTCATAAATCCGCCGAGAAGGCTCATCAATGAATTTCCGTTAAATGCGTTCGCATCTGCCTGAGTATTTCCTCCTCCGAACATTCCTCCGAAGAGGTCGCCCATTCCCGGAAGTGATCCTCCTCCGAGAAGGCCGCTCAGCATGTCATTTTCAGATGCGGCAGCACTTTCGTTTCCTCCGAAAGCACCCATCAGAGAGCCCAGATCCATAGGACTTTCCGCGGTTGCCTGCGTGGCAGATGTATTTGCCGCTGATACTCCGCTCATCATTGCGGGAGCCATGTTGTTCAGAAGACTCTGAACCTGCGATGTGCTGGCTCCGGTCTGACCTGAAAGAGCTGAAACGACAGATGATGTATTCCCGCCGAGGATGTGCTGGATTATCGCTGCTCCATCCTGCTCATCAGCTGTCTCCAGCTGCTGGGCCATGGGAGCGGTATCTGTGTGCTGTGTGAGTGCGCCAAGCAGTGACTGCGCTCCTGACTGTGAAGAAGCGTTGTTTGTCAGTGAACCGAGCAGGATCGGAAGCGCCGCGCTGATCAGGGCGGATGTGAGTCCTGAGCTTGCGCCGGTCTTCTTAGCAAGCGCGTCAACCGATGAGTCCGATGTCATTGAGCCTGTAAGCATTCCAAGTAGATCCATGATCTCTCCTCCTTACCTATTAATATATTATAAGTATAACCCAAGTCCGTTTTTTGTAAATACAGGGGATACAATTGTCATGCTTGGAATTATAATATAAAAAAAGGAGCGGATATGAACGAATTTGATTTTTACAAAAGGGAGCAGCTTGCAGACAACCTCTGGGTAGTGACGGAAAGCTACGGCGTCAATTCCACTTTCCAGATTTATGTGCTGACAGGCGCCGACAGGACTGTGGTCATCGACAGCGGTCTTGGCGCCCAGAGCGGACTCAGAAGATACATAGAAACTTACATCGGCGGCGCGGGAAAACCGATGTCCGTCCTGCTTACGCATACTCACCCGGATCATGTCGGCGGCGCGCCGCTCTTTGACGAAGTTTATGTAAATCCCAAAGAGTTTCCTGATCTGGACTGGAACCGCTGCCACTACCGCCGCTTCGGTGACCTTGAATGGTTCTGCGGACACAGCCGCTGGATGGAGGAACCTGATGCCGACATCATGAACTTCTGTTATCTGCATTTTGTCCGCGACCTCCTTCAGGAAGAAGACTGCATACCGGTAAATGACGGTGACATCCTGGATTTTGGCAGCATCCGGCTTACGGCCATCCACTGCCCTTCCCATTCAGCCGGCAGCACCATTTATTATTGGAAGGAAGAGAATATTGCCTTTGTTGGCGATGCCATCCAGCACTGGAACGGCTATCCCGGAAAAGAAAAAGGACCGGCGCATTTTGAGGCCGTTAAGAGGTTCATCTCCATGATGCCGGAAGATGTGCACATCATGAATGCCCACGACCCGGGCGTTTTCGGGATGGATTTTGCAAGGAACGTGCTTCAGTGCTACGCTGAGATAATAGAAGGAAAAGATCTTGATAAAGACAACCGGATCGGCTACAGCAACCATTTTCATGTTACCAGGCATAAGCCCGGGCAGAATATCCAAATGGATCACTATGTAAATGACGTACGTCTAAGCTACAACCTGTTGGACCACTGACATAAGAAAGGCAGGAACAGTAAGATGGAGCATGTGCTCAAAACAACGGGCCTTACCAAGAAATATGACCGCAAGGCCGTCGTTAACAACATAAGCATGACTATCGCCCCCGGTGATGTGTACGGGTTCATCGGCAGGAACGGAGCCGGAAAGACTACTTTCATGCGGGTGGTCCTCGGGATGGCTCTTCCTGACGCAGGTGAGATATCTTTTTTTGACGGCGAGCCCCGCAGGATCGCCGGACAGAAGATAGGCAGCATCATCGAGGCGCCTGCGCTTTTTGGCGGCTGTACTGCGCTTGAGAACCTGAAGCGGTTTTCGCTGCTCATATCAGGCGATGTCCCTGATAACCTGGGTGAACTCATAGAACTGGTAGGCCTGTCGGATGCAGGGAAGAAATTGGTGGGACACTACTCTCTCGGAATGAAACAGAGGCTCGGCCTTGCAGTCGCGATGCTCGGAAATCCGCAGTTCATGGTGCTCGATGAGCCCGTAAACGGCCTCGACCCCGCAGGCATAAAGGACATGCGTGACACGATCAATGTCCTGAACCGCGAAAAGGGTGTAACCTTCCTCATCTCCAGCCATCTGCTTGATGAGCTTTCAAGGACTGTTACCAAATACGGGATAATAAATGACGGCGTACTTGTTGAGGAGATCTCCGCAACCGAGCTGGCTGACAAATGCAGGCAGAGCATCGCCATCACAGTTGATGACACGGCAAAAGCATTTGCCGTTTTAAAAGACGTCATCCCCGCTGACGACATACGCATAGCAGGGATGGAAATGAATGTATACAACCACACCGCCGAGGCATCCGCGCTGAACGCGCTCCTGGTAAGGAACGGCATCGCGGTCAGTTCCCTCGGTTCCGCCGGATACAGCATTGAGAACTATTTCATTGAAAGGATGGGTGGCTGAAATGAGAGAATTATTAAGATATGAATTTCATAAACTGTTCCGCGCCAGAGTCCTTTATGTATGCGCGATAGTTCTTGTTCTGCTGCTCGTATTCTTTACCGGCATAGACAAACTCACCGAACTCGGCCTGGAATCCCTTGGAGTCTCAATGGCCGAAAATGAAGCTGATCCCGCATCCTTGGAGCTTATCAACATGATGGGAATGGGATTTGGCACAAACAGCGGTCTCGTGCGCATGCTCACCGCGCTTACCAACATGTACCTGCCTATCGTTTTCGGAGCGTTCATAGCGGTATTTGTCTGCAGCGACTACGGAAACGGAATAGCGAAGAACATCCTGACAAAGGGATACTCCCGCGAGGAAATGTTCTTTGCCAAATATATCACTTCACTGGCGGTTTCCATTTGCTTCAGCCTGCTTGCGTTCCTTATCGGCTTTCTAACAGGAACCCTGTTCTGGAATGTGGGAAACGGCTGGAGCGCGAAGGTGATATTGCTGCTCCTGCTGCAGCTCCTTACAACGACCGCGTTTAATGCATTCTACAATTTCCTTGCCTCATGGCTTAAGAAGGTCCCGGGAACCCTGATACTGTCCATTGCCATCCCGGTCTTTCTGCCGATGATCCTGACGCTTGTTGAGCTCTTCCTTTCAAACGGTACAAACATTTCCATGTACTGGATCGGAGGCTGCTACGTTCTTGCGTCTTCCATAAACGCAGCTGCTGCCGACATGGCACTCAGTGCGATCATATCGGCAGCTTATCTTGCAGTATTTACGGTGCTTGGCTGGCTCCTTTCAAAGACCCGCGAAGTCTGAGTCAGTATCAGATATCCTTCAGTATCTTCAGCAGGCTCGGCCCTACATGTCCCGGCACAGAGCGTGTGTTTCCGCCCGGAATGAAATGTCCGGTCGGCGCTTCCTGCGCTGCGCGCGCGATAGCGTCATCGTCCAGTATGTAACCTGCGTCGTCTATGAGGCTGGCATTGTGATTGATCACAGCGGTAAACTCAGCCGGTGACTCATCCCGCAGCATTTTCCCGAATGAACTGTACAGCTCTCCGCCGATGCCGAGGAGCAGTATCCTGCCAAGCCTTAGCGCCTGCACGCGGATACGGTAAGGCTCATCTGTCTGCGACGGAGTCTCGGACCAAACGATCTTAGAGCTGATCGGCACGGCCGTGTCTTCACATGTAACTGTGCGGAGCGTATCGCATATATCCTTTACATGCCATCCGACCAGCATTCTCAGCTGCATCTCACTGATCTTCCAGTCGGGTATCTGCTCCTTCACAACATGTCCGTCAGCCGGGTCCGGGTAAATGAATGTGTTGAACAGCACCGGATCCACATCCCCTGCGGCTCCGCTGGACCATACAGCGACGGCTCCCGGGAATCTTTCTTCCATGTGCCTGCTCGTATTTCCGGCGATGTCGCCGCTTAAACCTACATGCCCCTCATCATCATACCTGTTCAGGAACATGAGGCAGCAATGGAGCGGATAATTGATAAAGAATGCTATCGGATTCCCTTCCAGGTCCTCAAATCTGACTGTGAGAAGAGTCCTGTCGACCCAGGCTCCCCAGTTCATCGCCTCATTGATGAACGGGTAAATGTCTCCTTTTTCATCTTCAAATTCGAAGTTGGCATTGCGGTTTACATTAATGTAGCTCTTGCCGTAAGCGCATCCCATGCGGGCAGGACGCATTGCAGCGATCGCCTCATCAGCGCAGGCGAACAGTTTTTCTTTTACTGCTTCCTCATAGCGGTACATGTTGGCAAGATCATCGTCTGTAGGAGCGTGTCTCTCCTTCGGGCGGCGCGTTGTGGTCGGCGCTGTATGGGTATGTGTTCCGAAATACAGGATGTTCTCTTCACTGATCCCGGTGTGCGCTGCCAGTTCCGGAAGCCATGTTACCGGCTCCGGTGCCTTGTCCAGGTCAAATGATACTATGAGGGCCTGTACTCCTGCATTTTCAAGAGCTATCACCCGGAGTGCAAGCCTGTCTATTATCCCCCCGTAATGAACGCCCATCAGTCCGAACAGACCTGATACTTCCTCTTCACCCGGAGTTATGTCCGCTTTTGCGGCTCCGCAAAATAATGTTTGTTCCATTCTTTTTCCTTAAATAAATTTAGCTATCTTATCGAGTTCTTTACGAGGTCCGAGTTTGGGCTCAGCTGCGCGGTATCCGACAGCGATCACGGAAACTACCACTTCATCATCCGGGATGCTCAGCATTTCCCTGAGAACATCGCCGTGGCGGATGCCCATGATGAGAGTGTCAAGGCCGGCTTCTTTTGCTGCGAGGATAAAATACGCATTCTGGATGCCGAGGTCGTAGCCTCCCCACACATCTTCTATGTCATCTGTAGGACCATTCGGGCCATAGCCGGCAAGTCCTTTTACATATGTAGTAACAACGAGGGCTGCTCCTGCACTGTTCTTCTGGTTGAATGACGGAAGACCTTTCTCCCTTACTTCGTCCAGCTTATCTCCGATCACGCAGTAATATCTTGCGTTCTGGGTATTCTTCCAGGTCGGTGCCATCTGCGCCTGTTTGATGATCCCCTCAAGCTGCTCCTTTGTCACTTTCTTTTCCCCGTCATAGGAACGGATACTTCTTCTCTCCATTATCAGATCTTTGAATTCCATATATTTTCCTTCCTTTCCTGCCGTTAATGACATTCTTTTTCTGTATCATAAAAAAAAGATAATGCACTTTCAAGTGCATTATCCATGTGTTTCTTTATTCAGTTTTGTTCATCCTTAAGGTATTACCATATAGAACCGTTTACCAGGGAAGCTATCTGAATGCTTCCAATGAATACAATGCAGATATTCATTATCATGCCCGCCAGCGAGAATACGTTGCGGTGTTTTGTGGCCATTGCGATCATGCAGAGGATCAGGCCTACCGCCGCGAATCCGTATGTGTACGGAGCCAGTTCTTCGACCCACACAAATGCGAGAGTCAAAAGACCCAGGGCAAATCCGATGACGCTTACTGCCTTCGCCCATGTGGGAGATCCGATAAAATCCTTGCGGACTCTCGCAGGCTGAGCCGGCGCCGGCTGGACAGGTGCGATCATGTTTCCGAGAGGAGCGCCGCAGACATCACAGAACTTTGTCCCTTCCGGATGCTCCTTTCCACAATGTATACAGAACATATTTTTTCCCTCCTATATTCATTAAGGATGGTATGAATATATTCTTTTTATCTGCCCGGCTCAATACAGTTCACTGAATAAACATGGCTTTTCACTGAACTTTAACAATTCGCTGCTGTTAGTGTCACTCCCAGAACAGTTCGTCCAATGTCTTCCCCAGCACCTTGCAAATGGCGATGCACAGGTTGATGCTGGGGTTATAATCGCCCTTCTCTATTGCGTTGATCGTCTGGCGGGATACCCCTACCGCATCGGCTAGGAGCTGCTGGGACATGTCCATGGCCGCGCGGGCTGCCTTCAGTTTCAGGTTTTTCATGTCAGGCCTCCTCGTCTTCCCGCTTATCAATGAGATACTTAACTCCGATCGAGATCAGGATCAGCAGAAACAGGATTGCCAAAGCCAGATTCATGACGTTGTGTGTCAGGACGCCATTCTGTATCAGCATATGCTCCTGGAACATACGGACAGCGCCAATGCCGTTTCCTATAACGATCACCGCAAGAACAGCGCAGTAAACCACGGGTCTTCCAATGCCGTTCCTCCTTCCGGAAATCCCGAAGAATGAATCTGTAAATATGGAATAGATTGCAAACACAGCCACGCCTGCCAGCGCTATGAGAAGTACGCTGACGCCGTCTTCAGTGAACGGTCTTTCCGCGAACTGGGTTATCACGAAATAAAGCACTGCGCACAGCAGCATTGTCATTGCAGAATACTTATATGCATTTGTCCGGAGCATCAGCTGACGTTCATCATACTGATCCTTCGAAGAATAGCCCTTCTTGCTTGCGAGAATCAAAAAAACAATAATGATCAGAAAAATCAGGATCACAGGGATCAGAACTTCAAAATTCACCAATATTGCCTCCTTTACTATTGATTTCGGCAACAGTGTAAATTGTTCTTTATAAAATGTCAAGTATATTTTACATTTATCTTAAATATTTATCATTCAACAACCAGCCCAACAGCCCAGCTCACTTCGGTGTACAGATTTTACGCTTGTGACCATCTTTTTGCTGCCTCGTGTACAGATTTTACGCTTGTGACCATTAGCGGATGGTCACAAGTGGAAATTCTGTACATCGCCGCCCGAATTTATGGTCACAAGCGTAAAATTTGTACATCGCCGCCCGAATTCATGGTCACAAGTGGAAATTTTGTACATCATCACGATTCAGCCGCAAAAAAGCCCCCATACTTGACCCAACAGTAGTAAAATATTAATGAGAAAAAGACAGGAGAAAAGATCATGTCAGATAATTCTTTTAAAATAGGAATGTGCGGCTTGTGCGGAGGTCCCTGCGCGATAGGCGCAAACCTAAAAGACGGCCGCATTACATCGGTTGAAAGGCTGAAGGATCACCCTTATCTATCTTCAGATATCTGCGTGCGCGGCGCCGCACTTAAGCAGTTTCTCTACCACCCGGACAGAATAGAACATCCCATGAAGCGGACAGATGAAGGCTTCGTTCCGGTAAGCTGGGAAGAGGCAATATCGGACATTGCAGCAAGACTCCTGAAGACGCGGGAAGAAAGCGGTGCGAAGTCGACAATTTTCTATGCCGGCCATCCCAAGTGGTACAGGAAGCCATATGCCGAGCTGTCAGCCGCATTTGGCTCTCCAAACTTCGTTACCGAATCCAGCACCTGCCGCTCCGCGACAGCCATCGCAAATAAGCTGGTAAGCGGCGGAACATTCCTGCTTCCGGACATTGGCGGATGTGACGTTGTGGTTTACTGGTCCGGCAACCAGAGCGGGCAGGACGGCAAGCTCATTCCAACGTCCGGGCTGAAAGCCAAAGGCAAAAAGCTGATCGTGGTTGACTCCAGAAAGACCGGCGTAAGCGAACTGGCTGACCTTCACCTTCAGCCAACGCCCGGAACCGACGGCGCTCTTGCGCTCGGGATCGCAAACGTCATCATCTCCGAAGGACTTGAAGATAAGGAATTCATTGAAAAATACACCCGCGGATATGAGGAGTACAAAGACTACGTTCTAAGCTTCTCTCCTGAAAAAGCGGCCGGAATAACCGGCGTTCCCGAGGAACAGATCCGCGAGGCGGCCCACATTTTAACCTCCGGGAAGGTTGCCATGAAATGCTCAAACTGCGCATACATGCACAGCATCAACGGAGTCCAGAACCTTCGTGCCATCCTGCTGCTGCTTGCGCTCACAGGGAACTTAGGGCTCCCTGGAACCAACATCCCCGCCATGAGCCCGCCCGTCAAGCTGGACAACTTTCACCATTTTCTTGTGGATCGTCCGGACATTGACGAAGACATTTCCGGCGGAGAGTTCCCGGTATGGAACGAGATCATCAATAACGAAGGACAGTGCGTACGCCTGGCCGATGTGATCTTGAACGAAAAGCCTTACAGGATCCGCAACTTCATCGCGTTCGGAATGAACACCGGCATGTGGCCCGAAAGCGACCGAATCGTTGAAGCGCTGAGAAAAGCAGAATTCAGCGTTATAACTGAACTTTTCTGGAATGAAGCCTGCAATGAGGCAGATTATGTGCTGCCCGCCTGTGCTTCGGCGGAGCGTGATGATGTGGTCGCCGGCAAAAAGAACCGGCTCCTGTTCGTGGAGCATATGATCGATCCGGGTGACAAGCTGCCGGACGTAGAGATCATCCTGCGCCTGGCTCACGCGATGGATCTTCACGGTGAATTCATAGACCTTCCGGGCTATGACGCATATCTGAACCATATCATGCGTAAGACCGGTATCACGCTTGACGAGCTGAAAGCAGCTCCCGACGGGATCGACATCAGAAACAGTCAGCCCCGCAGGGCTTTCAACATTGACGAAGATATTGATACACCGTCCGGCAAGTTCGAATTTGTCTCCTCAGTCATTGAGAAATATGAAGACAGGCCGGGTCACGACCCGCTTCCGGTTTACAGTGACTGGCGTGAACATTTTACAGAGTGGGACAAGTATCCATTCATCCTTGTGACAGGATCAAGGAAGCCATGGTATTTCCACTCGAGAACATTCAGGCTTCCATGGCTAGCGAACCTGGAAAAGCACACTTGCCTCAGCATTTGCTCAGAAGATGCTGAAAGGCTGGGGCTTAAAGCCGGCGACAAGGCAGTGCTCTCCACCCCGAAGGGGCAGCTCACATATTATGTGATGATCGATGACGGCCTGAAGAGCGGCGTCACATATGTATATCACGACGACGGCGAGCAGAACGTGAACAGGATCATAGACAGAAACTACCTTGACCCCATTTCCGGATTCCCCGGATTCAGGAGTTATGTGTGCAGCATAGAGAAAGCAGGCAAAATATGAAGATAATCTGTGATAACGAAAAATGTTCCGGCTGCCTTGCGTGCGTGGTCGCGTGCACTGACCACCACTATGCAGAAACGGAAAATGATGCTGTCTCCGGACGCATTTATAAGACGGTAACAGAGCCGTCCGGATATACAAGGTATGTTACCGAAAGCTGCAGACACTGCGAAAATGCCCCGTGCATTGATGCATGCCCGGTAAATGCCATATCAGAAGAAGGCGGCTGGGTGTTAGTCGACCGGGATATCTGCATCGGCTGCCAGATGTGCAGCCAGGCATGCCCATTTGACATCCCGCGATTCCGCTCTGACGGCAAGATGTTCAAATGCGACGGCTGCGGCGGCGATCCGGCCTGCGTGAAGATCTGCCCTAATGGGGCGCTTAAGGTAGAGTGACAGGGGGACGGTTCTTTTGTCACCTAAAATAAAGATCATGCAAAAAGGCTCCTGATCAGGAGCCTTTTGCGTATGGGATTAATGCAGTTCATCTGTCAGACAGGCAGCCTGCCTGCAGTGACAGTCATTTACTTGCCGGTATAGTTCTCTCCGTCATAGTTATATCCGATCGGTTTGATGTTCGGATATGTCTTCTGGACTTCATAGTTGATGGAGCCGTCTTCAAGCCTTACGACCTTTACAACATATATATCCTTGGTAGCGGTAACTCCGCCGTCCTCAAACAGTGTATGGCCTTCAGGGCCTGTGAAATCAGCAGCTCTCATTGCTGCAGCCAGAGTTGCAGGATCGGCGTCGGGGCCGACAGCGTCAAGCGCTTCAGTAAGGCATTTAAGAGCCTGGTAAGTTGATCCCGGGAAGTTGTTTCCGAGAGGGACCTGGCCGAACTCTTCAACCCATTTATCAACAAAAGCTTTGTTCTCGGGAGTGTCGATCGTGTATGAGTAGCAGATCGGTGCGCATGTGCCCTGTGCTATGATAGCGTCAGCGATCTTCGGATCGAGCTCATCAAGAACGAATGAATCAGAGAATCCGCCGTGCATTGTTGCATATACAGGAAGCTTCTCATAAGCTCCCGAGTTATACCACTCCTTATAGAACGCGAGCGTGTCGGAAGATGAAGTCCATCCTACAATGGCTTCAGCGTCAGAATTCATGATGGTAGCGAGGTATGCTGACCAGTCATTCGTTCCCTGAGCTACAGGAATGTTATCAACTACCTCTCCGCCCATAGCTGTGAAACAAGTCACAAAAGGATCAACATAGTTATTTCCGCCGACAGTCTCCTGCTTGAAACAGTAAACTTTCCTGAGTCCGACGTCATTGTAGAGGTAATCAGCCATGACTGTCGGGAAGCCTGCAGTACCGCCGCCGAGGGCAACTATCATGTCATTTCCGAACAGGAATCCGCCGGTAAATGCTGCAGGAGATCCGTTGTATAGTACAACAGGGATCGGGTTATCGGCTGCATATGCAAGCACTGCCTTCTTATGTCCGATCTGGGTAGGTCCGAAAATGGCGATGCAGCCCTGGCTGCGCATGTTTTCAGCCGCGGTAGCCGCTTTATCAGAGTCTGACATGCAGTCGCCTTCAACTACTTCGAATTTCCATCCGGTCTCTTTTTCAAGCTGCTCGCATGCGAAGGTAAAGCACTTCTGAACTATCGCGCCGGATATAGCCTCAACGCCTGTAAGGTCAAGCAGATGGCCGATCTTGACGGTGCCCTTGTAAGGAACTGTCTCCTCTTCTGAAGGTGCCTCGGTCGGCTCTTCACCCGTTGTTTCAGGAGCCGCTGTTGTCTCAGGCGCTGCCGTCGTCTCAGGTGCTGCTGTTGTTGTCTGACCGCCTGAGCTGCCGCACGAAGCGAGCATCACTACCATTGCAAAAGTCAGGAACAATGCTAAAAATTTCTTCATCTTTCTCCCCCTTTTAGTATATGATTAATGTGGACTGGAACCAGCCCTCATGATTTTTATATTACAGCAGATTTTGTTTGTCAAGATTAAAAAGTAAGGTACTTGACACAAATTCAAAAAACACAGATAATCTAGAAAAACACAGGGAGGTCTGATAATGGCAACTGTACAGGAGATGGCTATAAAATACAGAAATTTAGGATATACATGTGCTGAATCCACAATACGCGGCGCGAATGACGCCTGGGGTCTCGGGCTTAGCGAAGACGCGCTGCTTATGCTTGGAGGATTCGGCGGAGGAATGCACTCCGGAAGTGTGTGCGGAGCGGTCACCGGCGGAGTCGCAGCGCTCAGCAGCAAATATAACAAAAAGGACGGGCACAGCTCACCCATCCTTTCCGTAAAATGCAAACTGTTTCTGAATACCGTTCAGGAGCGCACCGGATTTCTCAACTGCTCAGATCTCATGCCGAAATACAAGACTCCCGAAGAAGGGTGCAACCCCACAGTATTCGTCATCACCGGTATCCTTGATGAGATCGCGGCTCTCGAGCTGGACATTCCGGAAAAGCTCGATTACGACCTCAGGTATCCGCCCGAAGGCAAGCCGGGATTCGATGATTACTACAACGCTGCCCGCGAGCAGCTGAAATAACAGTTATTTATCTGCGCCGCAGGGCATGGTCTGCTCTGCGGCCATTTTTTCTGTTGCGATCGACTTATACAGCCTGTAGCCTCCTGCAAAGTGGTAACAGTCCACTCCTTTTGCGATCAGGATGCGTCCCGCGATCCAGCTGCGGATGGCAGCCTGGCACATGAGATAAGCAGGCTTTGAAAGGTCTATCTCATCCAGCCTGTCCCTGATCTCGTCGACCGGTATATTTACAAATCCGTCCAGATGGCCGGCATTGTATTCCCCCGGAGTGCGCACATCTATGAGATTTGCGCTTCCATCCTTCGGAATATTATCAAGGTCTTCATAGAAATACTGTTTGATAAGGCCGTTCTCAAGGTTTTCGATCATGAAGCCTGCCATGTTCACAGGTGACTTTGCAGATGAATACGGCGGCGCATATGCAAGGTCGAGCTCCTTAAGGGCAGATGCTTTCATCCCTGTCTGGATAGCTGTTGCAATGACGTCTATCGCCTTGTCAACGCCTTCATATCCTATGATCTGGGCGCCCAGTATCCGATCCGCATTCCTGTCAAATATGACCTTCATTGTCATCGCCTTCGCGCCGGGATAATAACCTGCGTGGTTGGAAGGTGAGAGGAATATCTTGTCGTACGGAATGCCAGATGCCTTGCAGGTCTTTTCGTTAAGTCCGGTAAATGCAAGTGTCTGGTCAAACAGTTTTATCACCGATGATCCCATCGATCCCTTATAAGTGCTCTCAATGCCGCAAATGTTGTCGGCAGCTATCCTTGCCTGCCTGTTTGCAGGTCCTGCCAAAGAGATGACCGCATCGGATCCGCTCACATAGTTCCTCACCTGAACCGCATCTCCGACAGCGTAGATAGCCGGGTCTGATGTGCGCATATGCTTATCGACCACGATGCTTCCCTTAAGACCAAGCTCAAGGCCGGCTGCATTTGCCAGCGCTGTCTCAGGAACTACTCCCATGGCAAATACGGCCATATCAGCTTCGATGCTTGCGCCGCTGTTCAGCCTTACGGTAATGGCACCTTCTCGCTCTTCAAGTGCTTTCGGTGTATCGCCGAGCACCAGGTTGATCCCTGCTTTCCTGAGCCTTGCATGTACAAAGCTGGCGATCTCCATGTCGATCGGGCTCATCACCTGTTTCGATCTCTGCACGATGCTGACCGCGATGCCTTCATTTACCAGGTTCTCCGCAAGCTCCAGCCCGATGAAGCCTCCTCCGAATATGACTGCCCGCTCCGGTTTCTTTTCGTCCGCAAATTCCTTAATACGGAAGGTATCTTCCACTGTACGGAGGGTAAAAACATTCTTGAGGTTATTTCCGGGGATGTCCGGGATAACCGGACGCGCTCCGGGAGAAAGGACCAGAATGTCATACGGCTCCGCCCATTCCTCTCCTGTCAGGAGGTTCTTAACGCTTACGGTCTTTCCCGCGCGGTCTATGGAAGTCACCTCATGGCTCACCCGTACATCAACGTTGAATCGGGTGCCGAAGCTCCTCGGAGTCTGCAGCGTCAGTTCGGATTTATCAGTAATGACATCTCCGATGTAATACGGAAGACCGCAGTTTGCGTAGGATATGTACCCTGTACGCTCAAACATCACTATCTTCGCATTTTCATCAAGGCGCCTTATCCTGGCCGCCGCCGAGGCTCCGCCTGCGACTCCTCCGACTATTACTATCTTTCTGCTCTCACTCATTTTTATTCCCCCTTTTTTTGATCAGAACGGAAACTGATCAGCGTATTTGCAGTATTCAGGATTCGGCCTGTCGTGGCCATGTTTCAGATAATCATGCCTGCAGTATTCCGGACCCATACAGTTGCTGCAGATCGACTCGATCACGCTCTGAGCGATCTTTGCGGACTCTTCTTCTCCTGCGCTCTGTTCAGCGCCGTCCATTACACCGTTATGCTCAATGATCCTCTCCAGATAGCTGTTAAACTGTTCAAGCTCTTCCGGTTCCAGGCAGTCGAGCATTCCCGGAAGCAGCGCTGCTGCCAGTTCGGTGCTCTTCGCGGCTTTTCTTCCTTTCGGGGTGAGCTCAATGTCGACGTGACGCTTGTCTTTCTGGGATCTGGAGCGTACGATCAGGCCCTTCTTCTCCATCTTGCCCAGAAGCTCAGCCATTGCAGCCCTGCTCATGTGGACCTTTTCGCCCAGTTCAGACCGGCTGATCCCGGAATTTTCCAGGAGGATACCAAGCACACGCCCCTGCCCGCGCAGTGCGCTGTGGCTGGCATCATTCTGAAAAGACTTGCGTATTATGGCGATCTGTATCTTTCTTAAGTTTTCGATTATCTCATTTTTGATTTCCATGTCAGTCAATCTGCACGCAGTTTTCGGCTGCTGCCCTGGCGGCGTTCTGCATGGCGATCATGTCGCATGCGTCATCCACGCCGTACATCTCATTCTGAACATTTTCAACCACACATCTGATCCAGTAATGGAGCGGATAGTCCTCAGCCTCGGGCAGTTCCTCGTCAGAGATCTTCTCAAACGCAGCCCCTGCCGGCGCATAGTATATTCCGCCCTTTCTGTCAGTGAAATAGCTTCCCTTTTCTCCGTGCACTTCAAGCATCCATCCGCCGCTTGAAGTCCTTGAGCAGCACTCCGCGACTCCTATCGCGCCGTTTCTAAACTCATAAAGCGCGACAGTGTCTATGTCTGCCTTGCCTGTCGGGTCTTTTACCATCATGGCTGCTGCTCTTACAGGCTTTCCGAGCAGATACAGCAGGACATGCTGGGAATGTGTATCCGCAACTATGCCGCCAAGCTTATGGATCCTGTCTATCACTGCCGGGTCATTGACTTTATCGCCCGGGCACTGCTCAAAGCTGATCCTGCTCTTCGCGTTCACAACCTGTCCTATCGTGCCGTCCTCGATCTTCTTTTTGAAGAATTTGGTTATCGGAGTGATGATCGGGTCAGCCATCGCAAGGATGACTCCAGACTTCTTTACCGCTGCCCTGATCTCCTCCGCCTCTTCATTAGTTATGCATAAGGCTTTTTCAACATATATGTGCTTGCCCGCATTTGCCGCGGCAACAACATGTTTTACATGCTCTACCGGAGCTGTCATGATGATGACTCCGTCAATCGTCTCATCCGCAATGATATCTTCCCAGTTTTCGACTGCGGGGCAATTTGCCATTTCTGCATATTCTTTGGCAGTGTCCGGGTCTTCCGCCCATACGGCAGCCATTTCAGACTCTTCGTAAGAGTTTATGAGATTAACAAATTTGTCGGCGTGTGTCTGAAATGCTCCGATGAGAGCGATCCTTTTCTTTTCCATTTTTCCTCCTTATGTGCGCGGGGTCATTCCCCGGTCTCTACTCCTCTGGCTCCGGTATCCACCGGTATATATCCGTCGCCCGCATCCCTTTCTTTGCGCAGCTGGCTGATGATCAAGTCATGTTCTGTCATCGCCTCCACCGCCGGAAATACCGGTTCCTTGCCTTCAAATATGCTGCCCGGCTTGGTCGCGCAGTAATCTGAGATGCAGATGCGGTAAATGGTTTCGTTATCTTCAATGCCGACCTCTCTCCCGTCATCGAGAGTAATGCTGAGGATCTTGTAGTTTTTGCCGTCATATGAATAGGTAAATGTCAGGCCTGACATGATGTCGCCATAGCTTGAATCCTTAAGCCCCTGCTCAAGGAGCCGCGCAAGCTCCGCCCCTGTCACATCATACAGCAGCATGGCATTTCCGAACGGTACTATGGAGTAAATGTCATACACGGTTATCTGCCGTGTGTACTCGCCGGACGGTATCTTAAAGCTGGTCCTGACTCCGCCGTAGTTGTAAAACGCCGCAACTGTTCCATCTTCCTTCACTGCCCTCAGCATTATGCTTGTCAGGAAGTTGGCCGCGGTGCTGACGCCGTCTTTCCTGTCTTTAAGTACGGGAACATCAACAAACCCTACGACTTCACTCATGTCCTCCCACACTTTGTTCCATGCCACATAAGAAATGTCGAGTATGGTCTCGTCGAAGTTTGCAAGATTCTCGTCTGAATCGTAGAGGATCTCCTTATTGTCAGTGATGCTTGTGTATTTTATGTCCTCCGCCTTCACGGTTCCGTCGGTGCCGATCACCATCACCGCGCTGGCATACCCCTGGGCCTTACTGTTTCCCTGTATGTACGGGATGCCGTTTGATGCAGTATCTGCTGCGATCTCATGGGAATGTCCGCCAAGCACTAGATCACCCTGCCCGGGATCCAGTGCCTCAGCAAGCGGTCCCGGCTGGTCATGGGCAAGCACGACTGTCATGTCAGGTGACTCTTTTTCATTTATCTCTTTGACCAGCTCATTAAATCTCTCTGTGTTTTTGTCTATCTTATATGGAGCTATCTTACTCACCTTTATGTCATCGCTGTAGTCCGGAAGATATCCGACGACCGCTATCTTCTTTCCTGCCTTCTGAACGAGCACATAGTCACGGGTGAACGGTACTCTCTCTCCGGTCGCTGCATCATAAAGGTTTGCCGCGACGATCGGAATGTCAGGATCTCCCTTGTACTCATCCAGTTCATATGGTGCGACTGTCCCGTCCGCGTCAGCGCAAAGACCTGTCACATCCCAGTCGAACTCATGGTTTCCAAGGCACACCGCGTCATAATCCATCGCGTCGATCGCGGCGCGGATCGGCGCGCCGTCAAGCAGATCTGATATAGGCGGTCCCTGGTAGAGGTCTCCTCCATCCAGCAAAAGCACATCATCATACTCACCTGACGCCCTCGCGTCATTGATGGCTTTTGCGATGTATGCCAGCCTGTACTGGAATGTATCGGGATTTCCGGATGACGCCTCGATGATATTTCCATGGATGTCGGTCGTCTCAATGACCAGTATCCTGGCTTCTCGGGCAGCTGTTGTCTCTTCCGATTTTTCCGTGCTCTCTGTCTGTGAATCAGTTTCGGATGAGATCTCAGTCTGAGCACTTTCTGTGGTCTGTGGTTCTGTCTGCGCGGTCTGTGGTTCTGCTTTGCCGCAGGAGATCAGGCATGTGCAGACAAGCACAGCCGCCAATAATAGCTTTATGTACTTATCTAGTGTTCTTTTTTTCATTTAAAACGTCTTCCAGCAGTTATCTTTCAAAAATGATCTGATGATCTCAGGGTCTGCACCTTCATAATAGGCCACCAGCAGTTTCTTAAACTCAGGTACATGTTTTTCCGGTATTACCAAAAAACCCTGTCCGTGCGCGATCAGATAATGATTCGCATAGATAACGGCCGCCCGCTTGTTTCCATCAATGAATACCTGAGTTTTCATCGTATACAGGCACAGAAGGATGGCTTTATCTATGTCATCTTCCTCTGACACCAATATGTTGTCCAGCTGTTCTCTGACGATAGATTCGATCGGGATCGGTGGAACATAAGATGATCCGCCGATTGATACCGGCACACCCCGCAGCCGGCCTCCATCTGCAAAAAAGCCCTCGTTTACCAGACGAGCGATATGGCAAAGGATATAGTAATCACTTTTTGCCTGTATCACGTCTTTATCCAAAACAAATTCCCAGGCATGTTTCAGGTTAAGAACCTTTTGAACATCTGTGGCAGTCATTCCGTTCACTTTGCCGTTCTCGATTATCTCTTCGGTCTGGGGAAATGACGTGGCAACACCTTCAAGAACTGCCTGGTCATAAATATTCGCCTTCATGTTTGCCCTGGCGAAGTCGAGATTCTGAATGACTCTCTCTGAAAGCTGTCCTTCCTGATATCCAAGTTCTGCCAGTTTTTTATCCAGCCTGCGCAGCTGTTTCCGGATCTCCCGTGCATTACGGGTGTTCAGCAGCAGAAGCTGATGGAGGTTTTCTGAATATACTCCGACATAAGTAGATGAGACCCTGCTTCCTATGCGTTTGCGGGTATAAAGATATCTCTGTCCTTTAACTTCTTTTATTTCCGGCGTGCCTTCGTATGGTATCAGCGAAAGCCGTGCATTCAGATCAGCTTTTTCACGAAGTATTGCCTGGATCTCATCAAATGCTGACATGTGTATATTCTCCTGTTAGGGAACTTTTATTTGAAAATTATATCAATTTGTTCCCTAACCGTCAAGAGTATCTCACCGCCCGGACATGAAAAACGGGCTGCCTGAGCAGCCCGTTTTTCTGATCATTAATATCTAGTTTATCAGTACTTTCTGATCCACATTGCAGGTCTGATGCCGCCTTCTAAGTTGGTAACGCCACCGTTAGGTCCGTGGAGGTCGATCTCACCGGTAACGGTTACGCATGCCTGAACGTCCTTGGCCTCGCCCATGGTACGCAGATGCCACCATGCGGGAGCACCTGTTGCGTCGTTTGCAAGAAGGTAGTCAGAGCCTTCAAGATACTGGGCAGCCTCTTCAGCGCTGAGAACGAAGAGCTTGTCTACAGTGTCATTTCCGCCTGCGATGCCGTACTTGGCATTTGCAGGAGTAGTGATCGCTGTCTCCTCGATCCTTGCCTTCTCATCGTCAGAGAACATCGTATCGTAGAGCACGCCGTTCAGATAAGCTCTGAGGTCGCTGTCCTCCCATGTTGTGTCGCCGCCTGCTGCCTTGAATGCCATTTTTTCGATGACATCTGCAGTGATGACAAGCTGCTTGCCATCACGGTCATCGAGAACGAGCCACTTCATGCCTGCGATATCAAGAACTTCATAGTTCTTATTTGCATTTCTTTCGCCTGCTGCCTTATCAGCCTTGTGCTCAACGCCTGCCTTGAGGTCGTTAAGGAGTCCGAGGGAGACATTTACGAATTCTTCAGCGCAGCCTCTTGCGAAGCCTGTACGCTTGAACTCCCATGACTGGATCTCGTATGCTTCATCATCGGGCATGTACTTCTGGTCGCCGTTAAGGAATCCTGTTACCAGAGTGTACTTAAACGGTGATGCTTCAGCGAGCTGGCTTCCGGTGATGGCGTTAAGCTCGGACTTAAGTCCGACGAAAGCGATCTCGTCGCCGATGCTCATTGTTGAAACATCGATCGCAACTTCGCCGTCGCCTGCAGCATTTGCGAAGTTGAATGTAGTAAATGATGTAAGGATCGGAGCGCTGTCGATGGTGGCTTCAGCAGCATTTACGAGCTCGATGGCTGTCTCGGCCATCATCTTGCCGTACTTGTCTGAAAGAGCGATACCTTCGTCAACGCTGAGCTCGATCTTCTTGGCTTCATTTGCAGCAGCATCCCACTCATAGTAAGTGGTGGTCTCAGCTGCCTGCTGGTCGCCTGTTGCGGGCATTACGAACATTGCCGGGCATCCGAACTCTTCCTCGAGCATTGTGCAGGCAAGGCCTGTACAGTCTGAGGAGATCTTTCTGATGTTATCCTTCATGCCTGTGTTGTCGATCGTGGTCGGCTTCATGCCGTAGTTGTAGTAGATGGCGATGGGCTTGCCGTCTTCACCGTCGATCCTGATGACAGTCATTGTCTTGTCTGAGAATCTGTCGGGGTTGGATCCGATGTACCAGCCGTCATTCAACTCGATATCCTTGTTGATGTTCGCATCGCACTCGCCTGTGGCAACGCCGAGTTTTGCAGGCTGGAATGATGCGACAGCTTCATCGATGGACTCGGTTGCTGCTGCCATTACATTCTCAACGAAGAGAGCCCTCTGGGTCTCGTCTTCGGGAGCGTGAGGTGTTGTGATGTTGTGGTTTGAATGTACCCATACATTGTCCCTCGGTGTGCCGGAAACTTCCTCAACATAATCCTTGATGGCCTGGATGATGTCATCGGGAGTATTTACCAGTTCAAGAGAAACGATGGCTGCCTTCTGGGTATCCTCGAGAAGGAGTGTTCTTACATAAGGGTTCTGATGTACTTCGCCGCTGAAGCCTTCTACCGGGAAGACTCCCTCAGAGAATACGATCTCGCCGTTTCCGGCGCCTGCCTTGAATCCGGGTGTTGCTGCGCTCTTCTGCATCTTTGTAAGGAGAGCAGTTGCAACATTTACGAATTCCTCGGCGCAGCCTCGTGCGAAGCCTGTACGCTTAAACTCCCATGACTGGATCTCATAAGCTTCGTCATCGGGCATGTACTTCTGGTCGCCGTTAAGGAATCCGGTTACAAGTGTGTACTTGAAAGGTGAGGCCTCTGCCAGCTGATGTCCTGTGATGGCGTTAAGCTCAGACTTAAGTCCGACCATGGCTATGTCGCCGATGGTGATGGCCGAAACATCTACCTTGACTTCGCCGTCGCCTGATGCATTTGCAAATGTGAAATCTGTAGCTGAAACATTTACAGGCACTTCATTCATGTTGCACTCGACAGAGTTTGCAAGAGCGCTTGCCGACTCGGCGATCATCTCGCCGTACTTGTCTGAAAGAGCGATGCCTTCCTCAACAGAAAGCTCAATCTTCTTGGCTTCATTTGCAGCAGCATCCCACTCATAGTAAGTGGTGGTTTCTTTAGCCTGCTGGTCGCCTGTTGCGGGCATTACGAACATTACCGGGCATCCGAACTCTTCCTCAAGCATTGTGCAGGCAAGTCCTGTACAGTCTGAAGATATCTTTCTGATGTTGTCCTTCATGCCGGTGTTGTCGATGGTGGTCGGCTTCATGCCGTAGTTGTAATAGATACCGATCGGGTTGCCCTCAGCGTCATCAAATCTGATGACTGTCATGGTCTTGTCTGAATATCTGTCCGGGTTGGATCCGATATACCAGCCGTCATTCAGCTCGATATCCTTGTTGATGTTCGCATCGCATTCGCCCTGGATAACGCCCATTGCTGCGGGTTTGAAGCTCTCGGCTGCCTCGTCGATGGCCTCGATCGCCGCTGTCATGACATTGTCAACGAAGAGAGATCTCTGGGTCTCATCTTCGGGAGCGTGCGGTGTTGTGATGTTGTGGTTTGAATGTACCCAGACATTGTCCCTGGGGACACCGGTCTTCTCGGACGCGTAGTCCTTGATCTCGTTGATCACATCCTCGGGTGTGTTGACAAGCTCGAGAGATACGATCATTACCTGCTGCACATCCTCGATGAACAGGGCTCTAACGTACGGATTCTGATGGATCTCGCCGCTGAAGCCTTCAACCGGGAATACGCCCTCGGAAAATACTATCTCACCGTTTCCGGCGCCGACCCAGAGCGAGCCTTCAAATGTGGTCGCCGCGGTCTCCTCTTCGGTAGTAGTCTCTTCCTCTGTTGCAGCTGTGTCCGGAGCCGCTGTGGTGTCCGGGGCTGCTGTGGTTGCCTGTCCGCTGCCTGAGCATGCCGCGAGGGCAAATGCCATGACTGCAGCGAGCAGAATAGCAATTAACTTTTTCATCTTTTTCTCCTCCTAAGAAAACCAAAAAACAAAACGATGTTCCGGCAAACATCATCCTAATTGTAGACTTATTAACAAAAAGAAACAACCTGTAAATAATGAAGGACTTCTGCAATGCAGAAGCCCTTCATATATAGAAAAGAAAGGAGTACAACAATGACTCGTCAGAAATCAACCAGATATATGCCTATGCTGATCTGCGTGAAACTGCCCTTTTGCGATACGCCTTTGATCCTTGCGCAAATGAGCTTGCCCGCATCCATCAGCCTGGCGAAGATGATATTGTCCTTCTCGGGGACATATCCCAGCTTCCTGCCGTCCTGTGCCAGGATTTCTATGGCATTGTCGTCAAATTTATTATCTTCCCGTCTTAGAGTAAGCTTGTCTTCCACTTTGACATCGTCCAGCACGGATTTATCCGAAAGGTAAGATGTACCTGCGATGTATGTGTCAAACAGATGGATCTCTTTGATCAGAGGCTTCAGTATGTCACCCAGTTCATGAGTCTCCAAAGCTTTGACCAGATCCTGCTTCTCTCCTATGGTCAGTTCAGTTCCCATTTTATGGTCAGCCCTCCTTCAGTGAGCATCTCCTCTATTACTTTTTCCAATTCTTCGTGATATCTCCTGAATACGTCAAGCTCAGTCTGCAGCTCCTGCTTCTTAAGCCCCTCCGCCATGTCATCGTCAATGTATTTCCTGTAAATGTACGGCTCGGTACTCCTGATCTCGGCTATCTCCGTTTTTATCTCGTCTATCCTGTCATCGATATCAGGAATATCGACATGCAGGTCTTCTCCGCCGATCTCGCGGAGCGCCTTCCTTATCAGTACCTCCAGTTCAGACAGCTCTTTGATGTCATTTGCATGGTAGGCGGTCACCGTCCTCTGCCACAGCTCCATGAGAGCTGCATTTCTGTCCGTGCCGGGATTGATGTCCGGATGAATGAGCTTTGCGATCCTTCTGTACAGAGTCTTGGACCGTTCAACTTCATATGCCGATGAATCTTCCGAATCCTCACAGCGTTTCCTGCCGTCCATCATTTCCCTGAGCTTTGCGTAATAATCCGCCATCTCGGAATCCAGGAATCGGCACACTTCGCTCATGTCCACTTCCAGCCCGTGGTTGATCGCGTTCTGGTAGAATTCGATCGTTTTCTTGCATTTGATACACGCGACCTTTTCCTCGTAGATGTCGCAGATCAGCCGGCCGAACTTCTTTATGTAAGCAGTCCAGATCTGTCCTGCCTCCTTTTTCGCCTGATCTCGCTCAAGCAGCACATCTTCATATTCCCTATACTTTGCCTTGTCCGTTTTGATCAGTTCCATCATTAACCTCCCAGTCATAAAGCTCCTCGTAAATGCTCGTGAGCAGCTCACCGTCCGCCTTCGCCTTGGCAAAAAAATCATCCACGTTCCTGTACCATATATCGTCAAACCTTATCGCGATGCCGTCCTCTTCAGGCACTGCTTCCACTGCGTGGCTCCTGCCCTCACAGGTAAATGCAGCTGTCGCCGGCTCTTTCAGTACATGGTACAGATCAAACAGATCCATGAATTCCGGATTGAAAGCCCTCAGTTTATATATGTCCGAGATCATCCATTTCATAATGTTCAGGCTTCCGAAAAACGGATTATATTTTATCCTTTGCGCCAGACAGTCTCTTGCCACATCATAAAGCGCGAGTGCTTCTTCCGTTTTTCCTTCTTCGGTCCTTATCGCTGCCAGCCTTGTGTAGATCTCGGGAATGGGATCATTGGTGCGGAAATACTTCTTTTTCTTCAGCTTTTTATAAAGCTCTTCTATGGTCCTCTTGTATTTTTCCCTATCCTTCTCCACAAAGTAGCCGTTCTTATACATGTCAGCCACCTTGTAAGCAGCTATCATGTCGCCCATCTTCGCTGCTTTGTCAAAGTAATAAAATGCCTTTTCGTAATCCCTCGTTCCGGTGCGTCCGTAGTACCAAATGTATCCCAGATTGGATATGGCGTAGATGTTGTCGCTCTCGGCAGCCATCTCATAGTACTTGAGGGCGAGGTCAAAACGCTTCTGTTCGTAGTACATCGCTCCGAGGTCGACCATGTAGTTGGGATCACCCGTCTTGGTGATCAGATACTCCATGGCTTCAGTGAACATGAATATGTCCTCCTCAGTCGGAGCCGTCTTCTTATAAAACTGTCTGCAAATGTTCCTTGCTTCAGTGACCGTCATGTCCTTACCCCCGTTCTTCAGCTGTCCTTCCTGCATGTGTCATAGTACTTGCAGTTGAGGCAGCACCTCCCGCAGTTCTTGCGGTTTATCAGCGAATTAAATATCCAGTAGATCAGCCTGCTCATGTAAAAGCCCATCCTTCATTTTTCAACATGAGTATATCAGGGAAGGTGTCCAAAAAAATTCCCTCGCAGAGTGAATAATTCACGTGTATAATCAGACCAGAACGACGAGGAGGTGCGCCATGGCGAAGGGGACGAACCAGAAGCTCAAACAGCTTTATCTTATAAAGATATTTTCGGAAGAAACTGACGATCAGCATGCGCTGACACTGCCCGAGATCATAGCCAAGCTTAACGCATACGGGGTAAATGCCGACAGGAAGACTCTTTATCAGGATTTTGAAGAACTCCGGGCATTCGGCATCGACATCATCGGCGAGCAGGTGGGCCGCAGTTTTTACTACCATCTCGGCGCACGCGACTTTGAGCTGCCGGAATTAAAGCTCCTGGTCGACTCCGTGCAGTCCGCCAAGTTCATGACGGACAAAAAGTCCAAGGAACTGATCAAAAAGCTGGAGTCGATGGTAAGCAAATACCAGGCGAAGCAGCTCCACCGCCAGGTCATCATCTCCGGCCGCGTAAAGACCATGAACGAGAGCATCTACTACAACGTGGACAAGATCCATGAAGCCATCAATACCGGATGCAAGATCCGCTTTAAATATTTCCAATGGAATACAAAGAAGGAGATGGAGCTCAGGAAGGACGGCGCTTGGTATGAAGCCAGCCCCTGGGGGCTCATGTGGGATGATGAGAATTACTACCTTGTAGCATACGACTCTGATGATGACATGATCAGGCATTACAGGGTGGATAAGATGCTTAAGATCTCCGTGACCGCTGAAAAAAGGGAAGGCCAGAAAAAGTTCAGGGAATTTGACATGCCAAGATACACCCGCAGCCTGTTCAGCATGTTCGGCGGCGAAGAAAAACCGGTAACGATAGAAGCCGACAACTCCATGGCCGGCATAATGATCGACCGCTTCGGCAAGGACATAAATCTTGTCCCTGCCGGCGACGGCAGATTCCGCACCACTGTAAATGTTGCCGTAAGCCGCCAGTTCCTCGGCTGGATCATGGCGCTCGGCAGCCAGGTCAGGATAACCGGCCCGGACGACGTGGTGCAGCAGATGAAAGATGAGATAAAACGACTTGGGGATCAGTATCAGAACTGATCCCCGTCATCAAATCCGTAATAGCGGATCTCATTATAAGCGGCATTTGCTTCCCGGCTGGATTTTCTCTCCCGCCAGTCTTTGATCTCGCTCATGATCGCGAGCATTTCATCCACGACAAATTCCGCCTTGCGCGGCTTGACTGTCTTTAAATATACCGTCATGCGCTCCATGGCTTTGGGGCTCCCCAGGTTCCTGGCGACTTCATTTCCAAGCTCCTTCGGAAATCCGAGGGACACAACCGACCTTACAAGCTCGTCGCGCGCATTTCTCCATACTGTCCTTGAATCGTCAGTCATCCATCTCGTCCATCATTTCGTAATAATAATCGCAGTTCTCGGGACGCTCAAGATCACATTCAGCCGATCCTTCATACGGGCATACGCCCTGAAACTCGCACTGGCTCTTTCTTCTCATTTTCCCATCCTCCTGTAAATGAAAGGTACACCATTTCGCGGTATCAATCAAGGTTTTCGGTTTGAAAAAGCAGCTGTGATCGGAGTAATATATTCATGATAATAAATGACTTCATGAAAGGACATAAGATATGAATACAATTTTCACGCGTGTCAGCATCCGCCAGTTTGAAGACAGAGCAGTTGAGCCCGAAAAGATCGAGCAGATCCTGAAGGCCGCCATGCAGGCTCCTTCCGCCGGAAACCAGCAGCCCTGGGAATTCATCGTTGTAACAGATAAAGAGACTCTCAAGGCTCTCTCCAAGGTCAGCCCCTATGCAGGCCCGATGGCAAACGCTCCCTGCGCCATCGTAAATGTCTGCAACATGGACAACTGCAGATTCCCCGAATGCGCCTCGACAGACATGGCAATTGCCACCGAACATGAATGGCTTGAAGCAACAGACCTCGGTCTCGGCGGCGTATGGCTCGGCATCTATCCTCTTGAGGACCGCATGAACGCCTGCCAGGATGTGCTGCATCTCGAGGGCAACCGTTCCGTCTTCTCTCTCCTTCCCATCGGATACCCTGCTCAGACCAGGAAGCCGGAAGACCGCTTCCACCCGGAGAGGATAACATACAGGTAAGCAAAAAAGGGCCGCGCAAGCGGCCCTCTTCACGATTCCCCCTCTATATTCTGTTCATAGTTTTCTTCCGCAGTACTCGCAGTAATCGCCTCTGGTTGCGCCCCCGCAGGATGGACAGACCTTAACCTCGCGGGATCCGCCCTTTATCTTGGCGGTCTCTGCTTTTATCCGGGCTTCTTCCCTCTCAAGCACTGACCGCTCGACCGAGCGTCTGGTGCTCTCCAGTTTCTGCCCCTCTATCCTTGTATTGAACTCCTCCTGCTTGAGGATGTTGTATCTTCTGACTGCCTGTATATATAGGAATATTAGTAATCCTCCAACCAGGATAAAGATTATCCATATGATGACATACACCGCATTTTTATTGACGCTTGATACTCCTGATAGACCTATCGCGGCAAGCACTATGCCCCATACAAGTCCTGTTTTCTTTGGCGCAGTCATCTGATCCTCCGTATAACTAATTTGCAATGTTTACAGCTGTTTCACTAAGCTTCTGGTTGCAGCGCAGTTCTACTTCAAGGAAGTATGCTGTTTCCGCATCATTCAAATCATTATTTTCGATAGCTTCAAACTGTTTTGTCATCTCAAGTTCTTTGGATACCAGCTCCATGTACTTCGCAAGCATTGTAAGATCCGACGCGTTATAGTTCTTCATGAACTCGCAGTACTCATCAATGAATGCCTCATAGCTGTCTATGGCCTCTTTGATCTCAGGACGGATGATGCCGCTGTCTGCCTGCCCCTGGGTCTCAGGTGCCTGTGTCTCAGGTGCCTGTGTTTCAGGCGCTGCGGTTGTCTCAGGTGCAGCGGTTGTCTCTTCCGGTGCTTCCAGGGAAATGCTCATGACATTATTTCCTTCATATCTCAATCTCAGATAAACACCGTCTTCATTGTATGCATTGAAATAATCATCTCCGTTGTCATAGTCATAGGCAAATCCATAGTCGTAACATAATCCGCCGTATGTTTTGTAGTCATCAATTGTTGTGTCGGCCACATTTGCCGTAAAGCGGTCTGATGAATCCTTGACTATCTTTCCGTTTTTTGATTCCGGTTCAGGGATAAGTGCGGCAAGTCCGGCTGTCGGCCATTTGAGTTCTTCCATTTCCTCAGGTGCTTCAAGTCTGACGGAGAACTCATCCTCCTTCGACGATCTCAGTTCCAGTTTATAGCCGTCAGAGTTGAATGCGTCATATTTGCTGTATGAAGAATTGTCCTCTTCAGCCTCAACTGTAAACCCCTGTGCTTTGCACGCCTCAACATAGTTCCTGTAAGTATCCCTGTCGGTCTTTTCGATCTTTGCAGAAAACAGGTCCTTCCGATCGGATGATATATCCAGTTTTCCTTTTTCTGGGACCGGCAGCATTGCCCCAAGACCGGTCGTGGGCCAGTCGCTGCTCAGCTTTTTGCTTCCCCCTCCGCAGGCGGCAACTGCCATGCATATGAGGATCAGCACCAAAATGATACTTACAGACTTTGCTATTTTTCTCATGTTACATATACCTCCCTGTTGTCAGTTATCTTTCCTGACCTCGATAATGAATTTATGCAGAGCACTTTCGGCCTCCTCGGACAGTCTCAGGCTGCCGGGCGTTTCGTGATCTCCGATACCGAGAAGGTAATCTGTACTCACACTCAACAGCGCAGCAATGGCGACAAGATTCTGAACCTTAGGTTCTATCTCACCCTGCTCCCATCTGGAAACAGCAGATCTTGACACCCCTATTCTTTCAGCAACCTTCTCCTGCGTATAACCGGCTCTTTCCCTTGCCATCCGTATCCTGTTTCCGAGACTTACCATAAATCCATTAATTCTCATTACAAAAAGATTGTAAAATAATCTTTTTGTTTTTTACACGCACCGCAGGTAACAATTGCGTTACCGTAGGTAACCATAAGTTCTGTTTGGGATAATGATAGAAAAAACGGCCGTTAAAATGGTGTGCCGGCAGCACACAAAAAAAGAGGCCGGAACGGCCTCCTGCAGGTTCACCAGGCGTTGACCGAAGACCCCCAGATGAAGACTATGAGAGTTATGATGACCAGAAAGATGATCGTCTGGGCGAATTTGGCAGCTATGTGCCGTGAATTCTTTTTCTTTGAGAAAATATTATTTATTCCGCCATAGTTGAAAAAGATGAAAATGGTTCCGATGAACGCAGCTATGAACCATCCCCGGAAAAACATGAATGCCTTTGCGTCGCTCTCCCTGTCAGGGACCGTGACCGCAACCGCCATCATTATCCAGGCTCCATAACCCAGCACCGCAAGGATCATTTTGATCGGGTTCATGCTCCTGAACCCAACCGGAAGGAACTCATGTCTTCTTCTCGGATGCCTGAGCCCTTGTTTCAATTCCTTTATGTTCTGGTATCTGCGCTCCGGATCCACATCAGTGCACTTCTCCACCACTATGGACAGCCTGCCGGATATTGTCTGATAGATGGGATGCTTGCCCGTCATCATGATATTGAGCAGCACGCCTATCGCATAAATGTCTGAGCGCGGGTCGCTCCTTCCGAACCCGAACTGTTCGGGTGACGCGTATCCGGGAGTTCCGAGCATGACGGTATCCCTGCCAACCGCATCTTTAACAAAATGGGATGCGTCAAAGTCGATCAGCCACATTTTCCCGTCATTTCCCAGAATGATGTTTTCAGGTTTTATGTCGCCGTGTATTATTCCCTTGGCATGGAGCTGTTCGAGGATATTGCAAAGCTTGAGGCAGTAATTAACAGCGGTCTTTTTGTTAAAAAGCCCGCCCTGCAGCACTTCGGCAAATGTTCTTCCCTGGATATATTCTTCCGTTACCACCCATCCGCCGGGCTCCTCTCTTACTGAATATATCTTGGGAATGCCGTCGATCGGCTCGTTCATTAAAGTCCTGAATACCTCAGTCCTTATGTTCTCCGGATAATGCTTTTCTATCACGCTCTGCCTGTTCATGTCTTTCTCCAGGTTCATTGTAAAGCACTGCGTTTTGCCGGGCAAGTTGAGTTTTTTCGCGATTGCGCTTACAATGACCATGTTGGAGGACTGCACATGAAGACCACAAAAGAGACAGACAAGTATCTTGAATCCATTTCTCCGGAAGACCTGAACAAATATCTTACCGGCGATTACATGAACAGATACAAAGACATTTCTGATTACCTGAATCAGTACATGGCTTCCCACTCGCTTGAAACCAGCGATGTCATCAAACGCAGCCGCCTCGATCGTTTTTACGCAAATCAGATCCTCAACGGCACCAAAAAGAACCCGGGCCGCGACAAGCTGATCCCGCTCTGTCTTTCCATGGGCATGGACCTCGAAGAGACCAACCGCGCTTTAAAGATCAGCAAGGCAGGCACGCTCTACTCCAAGGACAAGCGCGACGCCGTGATCATCATGTGCATCAACAGGAAGATTTTTGACGTGCTCAAGGTGAATGAACTGTTATATGAGAACGGCCTGGAACCGCTGGCCATCTGATCTATGGCTTGTATTATTTGTGGGGCATTCCCTTTTGGAGAATTTGCAATTTTGGAATGGGTGAGTTTTTCAATCACCCGTTCCAATCTGCGGAAATAGCGGTTTTGGAACGGGTCG
>SVDE01000125.1 GCA_015057955.1 Lachnospiraceae bacterium
GATTTTTTCCACTCCAGTTCATTTTGGGCAAGCTTAACCAGTTCACCTGAACCAAGAGGTTCATTGTTCCAGATGATATCTGCAAATTTAGATTCGATTACTCCAAGCCTATATTCCATTTTAAACTCCCATAAAATAAACGGTTTACAACCTATAAACTTCATAATTAGTTTATAGGCTATAAACCTAAATGTCAAGTTGTTTTATATTACTTAATTATCTGCCGGGAATATGTCAACGATCTCAGCTAGTCTAAATAATACGGCACCCCAAAGGTATCCAGATCAGATATCTCTATATGGCTGTTTTCCAGCGCGGTGACCAGGTCTTCCACCTCTCCGTTTTCATATGTAACAAATGTCCGGGACAGCCTTTCCTGAGACATGTAGTAAGTATGTGCCTCATCTTCCCAAAAGGCCACAGCGTCTTCAGGCACGGGATGAATATCTTCATCTTCCGAAAAAACATCATCAACAAATGATTCTATATACATGACCCTGTAATTCGGACGGGCAGGGGAGTTATCATCATCATAGGGATCCGCATCCGGCTCAGGTTCAGCGGGAGCAGGAGTGTTGTTATCATCGTCACTTTCTCCATGATCCTCTGTTGCAGTGCTGTTAGGCACTGTGTTGGATTCAGCAGATGCAGGTGTAGTTGTTGTCGCAGATGGAGTGGTTTCTGTAGACTTTGTCGTCTTTGCTTCTGTGCTTGTTTCTGTTTCAACGGCTGATACAAGAGCAGTTCCGTTTCCATCGGGGGTCCTTCCGCCTCCTGCATTAAGGCCTATGATCAGGAGTATGATCGCTGCTGCAGCAGCGATCCCCGCTGCAATATATACCCACGGCTTAGGCTTTGCAGCCTTCTCCGGGGCAGACCATTTTCTGGCGGCTTCGTCTATAAGGCTGTCATCTATGTCGTTTATTTTTGCTAAAAAATCCAGACCGTTCATATCTCATAACCTGATGACTGAAGATATTTCTTCAGTTCTTTTCTCATCCTGAAAAGGGTAGTTTTTATCTTGCCTTCGGTAAATCCCATGCGCTGTGCTATTCTTTCCACCGGATCCATGAACCAGTATCTACGCAGGAAAATGTATCTTTTCTCTTCATTCTGGTTTAGCAGGAAATCACTCACAAGCCCTCCAAGCAGCAACCCGTCTATCTCTGATTCAACGCTTGCGCTGGAACTTAAAACTTCTTCCATTTCACTGCTCAGCTCCACAATCTGGGCGCTCCGCTTTTGCCGGGCTGTGTGCCTTAGCCGGTTAATGGCAAGGCCCCTGGTTATCTTCAGCAGGAAAGCATATAAATAAGAGCGTGGTTCATGAGGGGGGATGGAATTCCAGGCGCCAAGGTAAGTGTCATTTTCACACTCATCAGCCATGGTCTCATCCCCGCAAATGCGTTTTGCAAAACCGTTGATATTTTTTCCGTATTTCTCCTGAGTGATCTTTACTGCAGATTCATCTCTGCCGAGATAAAGATCAACGATCCTTGAATCCTCCACAAAAGCTCCTTGTTATATATTGTTCTCCGGGACAATTATATAACATATACTAATTAAACAGCTGATTTTAATCTGTACCAATGGTTTCCTCATAACCGCAGACAGGGCATTTGTATTTCCAGTTTTCACCATAAGCGACACCATCTTCATCATAATCTGTCCAGTGATCGACTTCTTCTAATAGCCAGTTGCCATTTGAGTCTGTTGTATGATATTCATCTTCATATATTTCGCCGCATTCGCAGGCATGTGTACTGATAATATGTCCGCATTCTGCTTCTTCATAACTGATCAGGATGTTAAAGGTGTGATGGTGTTTATACTCCTTTTTTGGATAATCCAGGTCCTCCGGATGATAATCAATATCATTATCTGCGGCTTCCTCATCAGAGTCTTCATCTGACCAAACATCATCTGCTTCAGCATAATGATCATATTGATCACTGTCTTCGAAATATGTTTCTTCATATTCCTCAGCAGGGTTCTCCGCAGGAGGATCGATCTTTGTTTCAGCGGTAGTGGATGCCGCAGTTGTTTCAGTTGGTTTAGTTGCTGTAGTTGGTTCCGATGATTTCGCCACAGTAGAGGTTTCTGTTTCGGTTGTTGCTTCTGTACTTTGCTGCAGCACTTTAGCTTCTTGCCGGCTATCGCAGCCTGTAGTAAACAACAATATGGCTATTATTGATAGACATGCTGCAAATATTGTCAGAAACAGTGTTTTTTTCATGATGTTCCCCTTTCGGTATTACGTTTGTCAGACTCCCTTCACCCTTAATATCAACTTTTAATGCGGAAAGGTTTCATTTGCTTATGTAGAAAGTCCGGCAGACGAAGTACCTAGTACAAGCATCTGCCGGACCAGGGTCTGTTATATGAAATCTGTTATGTTTTTTTGTGTGGGGATCAGTCAAGATCTATTACTGCAACGGTACTTTCACCGGGATTTGGATTACAGCTGAACCTGATGGAGGTTATGCTGTCCGGATCCAGAACTTTCCCGAACCCGTCAAATCCGAATGCATTGGTACGGGTTTCGTCAGAAAAACCAGATGAACCGCCGCCACTCGGTATCCACCACGATCCTCCTTCCATGCACACTCCTGTTATGAATGGGATCAGATCGGCATCATTTGTGCCTCTCTCGGTCCCATCATATGTAAAATGAGCTTTAACTGAAAGAGGAGATATTTCCACTGTATCAAGAATATAATCTGATCCTTCGACTTTCTCTTTTAAACTGATGGTTCTGGTACTATCATTGCCCGGAAGGGTTATATCAAAGTTCCACTCGCCGGGGACGGTTACTTCCATTTCTGCCTTTCCTGAGCTTATGCCAAGTCCATCAAAACTGACATGAAGGTTTTTGCCGATAAGGCTTTCAGCATTCGGGTTCTCATGAAAATAGACTACGTATTCCAATTGTCCATCTTCATTGTAATATTTTGGCAAATATAAAAGATGATCCTCATCTTTCCATTCCATTGGATCTCCGTTGTCGTAATGATCCAGTCTTTCTTCAGTCAAGGTATATCCAGGATAGAAATTACCGCCTCCCGAGACGCCTCCGTTAATACGATCATTTCCGGTGTATAAGGATAATCCGCCTACATTCGGTTCCTCTCCATCCTCTATTTCAAATCCTTCCACAGAGAACACTATATACCCGTAAGTTCCGTCACAGATAACATCCACGGGAGTGATCGACACGCCGGCATCTGTGACTGTGCTTAAGCCATTTGATGAGTTTTCTTCAAAATGCGCCATGTAGCCCTGGCTTTCAAGTGCCTGCTGCGATACTACATCTTCAGGCAGTATTCCGTTCAGTGCACTGCTCCAGAATCCGTTTGCTGCTGCAAATGCTGTCCCTGCTGCGAGTACGACCACTGCTGCAGCGGTGGCAATAGCCGCAGGTCTCTTGAAAAAGCTCTTTTTCTTTTTGCTCATTTCTGCTTCCTCCGTCTTTATGGATGAAAAGGCAGCGTTGAGTTTGGACTGTACAATGTCAGGTATTTCAGTTTCCTGTTTGAATATATCTTCTGGTGTCCGCATTATATTCACCTCGTTTATCTTGCCTATCAGAATGATCCGATGCATGTTCCCCGGTTTGAACCTTTGGTCCCTCCAGGAATTCTTTCAGTTTTTCCCGTGCTCTTTGGAGCCTGGTCCTTACAGTGCTGCCCGGAAGTTTCAGGATTTTTGAGATCTCCCCGGTATCATATCCTTCGTAATAGTATAGGATCACCGGGACTCTGTATTTTTCCTCCAGGCTCCGGAGCGCTTCCTTCAGTTCGATATTGCATTCATCATAAGTGGCCGTTTCGGGTACATCTTCGATATCTGCATATCTTCTGTTCCTGCGGAGTATCTCCCGGCTCTTGTTGATCACGATCCTTATCAGCCAGGTTTTGAAATACTCCGGGTTCCTGAGGGTCGTTATCTTTTCCCAGCATGTCAGGGCAACGTCCTGCAGCGCATCCGCAACATCCTCGTCATTCATCAGGATCGCAAGCGCTATCCGGTACATGTCCTGTGCATACATCTGTATCAGGGAACAGAATGCGTCCGGATCTTTCTGAACTGCCTTTTCAATCAGTTTCTTAGTTTCCATGTAAGTTCCATTTCTTGTGTCTGCACGTGCTGTCATAAAACCAGATCAGAGCGTCCTCTGTACTTGTTTTACATACATTAGATGCTCTGATCTGTAAAAATGTCTCATTATTATACGTGAAAATCTTAGAGTTATTTTAATATAATATCCGCGATTTTCCAGGTATCGCCTTCTTTTACCCAGACCCACGTGGCATTCATTGCGATCTCATCATCAGGAAGATCTTTGGGACCATATATTCCGTCCTGATAAAAAGTGATCAGAAGATTGAACTTTACATCGCATGTAAAGCAGTCATCCGAATACACGGTATAGTTTGTTATGGATTTTTCAGTGAATTCATGAGTTTTTATATACTCAAACATATAAAGAGACGGATCGATTCTGTCGAAGTTTTCACTTCCGAAAATCTCTTCGTATTTCAGACAGTCTTCAAGAATATAATCTCTGAGGTCAAATGCGAGGTATTCAAAGTATAAAGCATATTCGTCCACGCCCGCCTCGACACGTTCGCTGACGCTGTCTATAAACGACTGGCCAGCCCCGCCCCCTGCAACAAATAAAACATCAGATTGGGTAAATACCAGCTCCTGTCCTGAAGCGTCTGTGCCGGAAACAGATGGCGCCTCACCTGTTATGGACTTTACGGAATATGTTGTGAAGTCAGGTTTGCTGCTGATAAACTGTGAAGAATATTCAAGTATTTCAGGTACGCCTGTGCCTGTTATATTTTCCTGACCAAGCACTGTGCCGTTTACTGTAACGGTTGAGCCTTCCGGAACCAGAATGGAATATTCCTTTGAATCTTTATATGCCACAGAAAGATCAAGGTTGGATAATTCCCACGAATCAGCGCCTGACTTCGCAAGGGTTACGGCGGCAACTCTTGAATTATCTGCAGTTATATAATATGAGGATATTTCCTGTGTAGTATTGTCGGAGTCACTTATGAAATTAAGTTCTTTGCCTTCAATGAGCGGGTAATAAGTATCTTCCAGCCCTTCCATGCTGGGATTGATTTTCGTTTTGTTATCCGTCAGGAACTGATTTAGCTTTTCTTTCGAAGTGAAGGACTGTATTACAGCTTCAACAGTATGAGTCGGTTGGCTGGCTTCAAATCTGCTGAGATATGACGAAAGTATTATCGCGGCGATTATGGTTATCACGATAAACGCAGCTGCATAAATAATAATGAACTTTGTAAATTTAGATCTCTGGCCAAACCAGGATCCGGATTTTTTCTTTTTCTTTTTAGAGGCAGATCTGGTTTTTGCCGGTGCAGCCTTTTTGGAACTTGTCTGAACGGGTCGTTTTTTCTGTGAAGCGGAAGCAGGTCTGGAAACAGCTTGGCTGCTTCGCTCTCTTGCAGAAGTGCCGGACCTCAGACTTGGCGCAACCCGCTGTGAACGAGAGGACGGAGCAGCGTTGCCGGCCTCATTTACAGAAGTAGTCATATTCCTTACACGTGAATTGTTATTTCCGTTTTCCATTTTTATTTTCCGTTTTATGTTTGTAGAAATATCAGGTCATGTTATCTGATGAGCCATGCAGTGGGACACTTCCTCGGTACAATAGAATATGGATGATTCTTAACTTCGTCTTCATATATGAGCTGAGATGATGTTCCTCCATCCATGGCAGCAGCATTGATTGCTCCGAGATCTTTCATGAAAAGAGCCAGATCTTCAAATGTTGCGCCTGTCTCGCCGGGTTTTCGTCCGTCACATACAAACAGGATAACTGAACCGTCTTCTTTCTGGCCAATGGCAGTTCTCGGGTTTTTTCCGCTGCCGTAAGTCTTACCTCCGGGTACATCCTCAATCAGCGTCTTTCCGTCCATGACAAGGAACGGACCTGTGTTGTGTACACAGTAGATAGCATCACGGATGCCCATTTCCAATGCTTCATTAATGGTGAAATTTCCCAGTACGAGTTTGTTTTCATTTGTAAAGCCGACAAGATGATATTTCTCATCATAACCATCTTCCGCCAGAAGTACCTGTCCTTCAGAGATCACTGCACCGAGCGGTTGGGCGGTAAATGAGTTATTGGTTCCGGAATCAACAAAGTCGCCGCCGTTAACACCTCCTATGACATGATCGCCAGAGGCATTATAAGCTGCGATCATATCGATTACGGTCATTCCGTCAAAATGGCCAAACTCCGGAACAGTTCCGCAAAAGACCCGCGACGGGTCACGGATCGTAAGTACGTAACCTTTGAATGTGGTGCCCTGTATTACTTCAAATGTTATATCCTGTTTTTCTTCTTCTTTTATGTCATCGGTATCTATCAGTTCAGTGTTATTGGTCTGATCGTCGTCCAGTTCCTGGATACCGCCTGTATTCATGATCTCGTTAACTGTTTCCTCAGATAAAAAGATCCGGCTTACAAAACCCATGCGGCTGGTCTCTCTGACAGTATGCACAAAAATGTTTCTTGCGGTCTCTGACGGTCCCTTTTCCATAATGAATACCAAAACCAGGCATAATAACAAAAGACCTGCTATTGTGACCGCAAGGGTCAGGAGGACTTTTAAGACCGTTTTAAGTATTTTCATGTGAGTGCTCCTTTTTGATACTAATGATCTTTCTCCTGCTTTCAATAATAACCATCGCCCAAATTGCCAATGCCCCGATAAATAAATAGCAATAATGATATTTAATCTTCATAATAGAACGAAATTTTTCTTGTACATTCCAGGATAACGATAAGCCATGCAGCGCTCAGCCCGATGCCAATAAATATGACAATCTGTGGTGCGGACGGTAACTCTGAAGTGAAAATAATGATTAATTGTGCTATAACCGTCAGAGTTGTTATTATTGCATATACAATGGCAACTCTTCTGAATCGTCTGATACCGCGGGTATAAATAAAATAATTTGAGGAATGGCCCGTTTTGAGTTGCGAATATAAAAATCCAGCGAACACAAAAAACATAAACAGCATCGGGACTGTAACTACGCCAGCTATCAAGCTGGCATCTGTTTCATTGGCAAGCTCATAAGTTATGGTTGCATAAGCAATCAGACCAAACGACAGCAGCCACAGGATAATAAATATTATCTTGTGCAGGATGATGGAGGCGGAAGATTCCGCATAGCCAGCATAGGAGTTGATCGATGTTTCGGCTTCTACTTCAGCAAACATCTTGTT
>SVDE01000126.1 GCA_015057955.1 Lachnospiraceae bacterium
ATTCGCCCCTAAACGCTTCTTTTTCGCCTAAATCCGCCCCGAAGCGCCGCTGGGGCTCCCTCCCGTAACTCGCCATTTCTATTCCCGTCCAAACCTGCAGATATGGTAGACTCATCTCCCACCATATGGACCCTGCCTGCTTGCCACCCATGAAAGCGGGTGGTATCATAATCACATAAAGCATGTCTTCAAATTTCTTTTGGCCGTTCGGCCGCGATTCTGTTCAGAAGTTCAATGCTTTTCACCATTTAATTTTTTGAAAGCAGAGAGCTTCGGAAAAGATGATATCGGATTGTGACCGTGGCTCCTGCGGAAAGGAGCCAATATGGCAAAAAGTTACGAGGAACTGGAGTTTACTGACAATTTCATGTTTGTCAAGATCCTGAGCAGCCGCCCTGACCTTTGCGCGGAACTGCTCGAGATGATCTTGCAGAAGAAGATCAGCCACCTGGAGCCGGTCACCTACGAGAACTCGTTCCAGCCAACCTACGAATCCAAGGGGATCCGGCTGGACGTGTATGTCGAGGATGACGAGCATACCCGCTATGACGTGGAAATGCAGGTCGAGCCTGACATTAATCTCGCGAAGCGGAGCAGGTACTACCACTCGGCGATGGACATGGAGATGCTGCTGAAGGGCAGCGCTTACTCAGACCTCAAGCAGTCGTATGTGATATTCATATGCAAGAACGGTGTCCCGGGCAGCATGAACAGGCCGGTGAGCACATATAAAAACATATGTGTTGAGAACCCTGGGGAATACCTTGAAGACGGCACATGCACAGTGTTTGTAAATGCAGACAGTAAAGGCGGAGAAACAACCGCTGAAATGCAAAACTTTTTGGAATTCATACGAACCGGGAAATCTTATGGCTCGGCAGACAGTCTGACCGGAAGGCTTCACAGAGCTGTTACAGAAGCCATAAGGACCGGAGAATGGAGCGTGGAATATATGTGGGCAGAATTAGAAATGAACAAGCGGTACTTAAAAGGCAAAGAGGAAGGTCGTCTGGAAGAACGCAAGAATACTGAAGCCGAGCGGAAGCGCGCCGATGAGGAACAGAAACGCGCCGATGAACTGTCGGCTGAAGTCGCCAAACTTAAGGCGGAACTGGAAGCTCTGAAAGAGAAGGCAAATCCCTGACGCAACAACCCCTAACCGCCCACTTTTTCCGGAAAATTCCCGAAAAACCCCGCGGTTAGGGGTTCTTACATCCTTACGCGAACCATAACATAAATAAGACCTGCAGAATGGCAGGTCTTTTTGCGCTGCCGGAGGCAGCTTTCGCGAAAATTACATGCCCTTTTATGAGTAAACCTGACTGTAACAGTCAATAAGATCATAAGGAGGGATTTCAGATGAAGAGAATAATCAAAATGTTACCGGGAGTAACGGAAGTGTTACCGTGGGTACGTGTAAAAATATGCCTCAATTCTATATCATTAAGGGATGAAGGTCAGTAGAGAAGCCATGCTGTGTCTTGGAAACCGAATAAAAAAGGCACATAAACAGAAAGGTTTAACTCAGGAACAGCTTGCAGAAGTGATAGGTGTATCAAGATCGGCGATATCCAAATGGGAGTCCGGTGACATGGAGCCCACCATCGATAACCTTGCAGGACTTGCAAGAGTTCTGAATGTTAGCGCTGACCATCTGCTGGGACTGGATGAGAGCAGAACAGACAGATCAGTTTGGGACAGGCTCTCACCAACCGCAGAAAAAGCTCTGGATCTGCTGATCCGGGAAATTGAAAAGGAGGCAAAACGTGAAAAAGAGTATTAAAAGCATTTTAACAGTCGTAAGCATAATGGCGATTATAACGTCGCTTGCCGCCTGCTCAAATGGAGCAGGCAGCAGTACTGCCGCGGAAACACAGACTACCTCACAGCCCGAAGTGACGAGTGAGGAGGCAACGACTGCCCAAAAAGAGACGGGATCTGAGGAAGAGACCGAAACTGAAGAGCCGGATGAGACCGAGGAGCAGATAGTCATAGATACATCCTGGTATACGGATGACAACACCGCAATGACTACCGGTACATATTTTGTCGGCAAGGATATAGCAGCAGGTAATTACATTTTTACATGCACCGATCCGGAAAGTACGACCTGGGTTTATATATTTGACAGCGAAGACAGTTACTGGAACTATTTCAGGTCAAGCCGCTTTACTTACGGAGAAGAATCAGACGCCTTAGAGGCAAATGCATTCAGTATCGGCTATGCAAGGGGAGAGCACACACTTGCTGTAAACCTTCAGGAAGGTTATGTAATGAAACTCGACTACGCCAACGGAACACTTGTAAGAGCTGACGGAAGCGATGAAGCAGGTAAAACCGACATAGGACGGAAAATAACCGTAACAACGGGAATATATAATTCCGGAGACATTGCAAAAGGCGGATACATGCTCACCTGTACAGAGGCAAATTATGCAATAAAAGTTCTGGCATTTGAAAACAAGGCAGCCTACGATTCATACTTCAGTTCCAAGAGAGTAACCATGGGCGAAGAAGGTGCTGCCATAGAGGCAAATGCGATGTATTCATACTACATAGAACCGGGATATTCGATGTACATAAATGTCAGGGACGACATGGTATTCGTATTCTCAGACGGAACAGCCCAGATGGAAGAAGTCAGCATGAGCTGGGCACAGTGAGACATCTTTTGAATCATAACCACCGGCTTAGCCGGTGGTTATGATTTAGCTCGTCATCAGCTCTTCTTCCTGTAGTACAACGCCCCGATCATGGCGAATAATCCAAGGCAAAGGATTATAAGATAGCCCAGGATGGGAGTGTTATCTCCCGTCTTGGGTACTCCATTAGAAGAGGAGGATTCCTTTTCGGCGTTGTTTTTATTACCGGATGACGTGATGGTCAGTTTGATCGGGTCGCCGATCGTCCAATTGATCGCATAGTTTTGGTCATCATAAACACAATCATCAGCGCTAAGAACCGTTGTGTAATCACCAGCCTGTGTGCCCGTCACTTTTATGGAGCCGGTGTAGCGGAATTTTGATACATCGAAGCGGGGATCTGTGCTGGTTGCAGTGACGGTTCCGGTGTATGTCTGCGCGCCTCCGGTAAAGGCTTTCTTATCAGCGGAGCCGGAGACCGTTGCACTGAGTGGAGCCGGAGTGACCGTGAGATCGCCGTTTACATAAGCAATATCATAGTTATTAGACACATATTCGTCGTTCTCATTTTTGATCACTGCATTACTAGGTACGTTTTCACCTTTGCCGGCATCTGTCTGACTGCCCGTTATTTTGACAGATTCAATGTGGTCGCCTGTAACCAGAGTGGTATTTGTGTAGCTGTCACATGTCAGCGGAGTACTGTCATATACTTTACTGTCGCTGCCCGCAGTGATCATCAGTGGAGCCGGAGTGACCGTGAGATCGCCGTTTACATAAGTGATCGCATAGTTATTAGACACATCTTCGGCGTTCTCATTTTTGATCACTGCATAACTTGGTACATTTTCACTTCTGCCGACATCTGTCTGGCTACCCGTTACTGTGACAGATTCAATGTGGTCGCCTGTAACCAGAGCGGTATTTGTGTAGCTGTCATTGGTCAGTTCGGTGCCATCATAATCTTTACTGTCGCTGCCCGCAGTAATCGTCAGCGGAGCCTCAGTGATAGTGAGTTTACCGGGCATGTATTTGATGGAGTATCGATCGTTAAACTTACCATCTTGGCCAATCTGAGCCTGAGAAGGCACGATCCCGTCTTCATTCGTATACTCCCCAGCGGTTTTAGCCTGCCCGTCGAGAACGATGCTGGTCAAAGTGTCAGGAGAAACCAGACCGTCAACAGCAACTTTTTCAGCGATAATGTCGGCATCATTATAGGCGGTGTCGCCTTCGCCCTGAATACTGCCGTTGTATTCATATTTCTGATCGTTGGCAGTGATTATCAGTTCTTTCGGACAGATACCGAGCTGAATGTAACCAATACTATCTTTATGGATTATATAGTTCTTTCCCGAAATATTAAAGTCATTCCACTCCAAGTCTATTATAGCACTATCCGAGGGATAGGTACCTTTGATCTCTATGCTATGGCTGCCAACGTACTCAACGGTAAGATCTTCCGGTTTGATAATGGTCGCGTATTCCTCATCAGGGAAATAAAAATGCATACTATAACCGGAGACAGAATGCTCTTGACCATCGTACTCAACATTTGATTGATTACCGTAGATTGATATATAAACCACATGTTGGTCTGCGGCGGCTGCCTGTTGTGCCGGCACCATGGTCCACGGGAGGATCAGGAAAAGCACGGCCATTATGATCGCAGGAATTCTTCTACAGAGTTTATTTTTTTTTGAAAAGATCTTTCGCATATATAACCTCCTGTATAGAATGATAATGCAATGATTCTTCTCTTAATATAAAGTAATTTTTGCCAAAAAGGCAAGTGCTTTCGGGATTTTTGAGTATACCTCACACACAAACGATATGCTCAATAGCCAAACTGACTTTGAAGGTACCGTTTGGGGGAGGTTTGCGCCTGGCTGCTTTCCATGATAAACTTACAGATGCGAGGTGAAACATGAATAAACAATCCAAACTCAAAGCCATCCTCACCAGGATGGAAGAACTGAAAGAAGACTTTGCTGAAGTTACCGACGAATACGACGCCGACTATGCTGACGATCAAACCATGAACCTGTTAACAGAGGCTTCCAGCGCCATCGACGATGCGATCGACTGCATATATGATGCTATGGAGATGGCGGAATAATGAACCTGTCAGAGATATTCGAAACAGAACCAAAGCAGTGGGGATTTCGCGGAGACCCTTACTTCTGGCGCTACCTTAAGGAAAAGGCGCGCAAGATGCCTATCACGATCAGCGAAGCTGAGCTTGAGGACTGGATCAAAAAAGAACACCGGGAAGTCTCCGGCAAGGAAATGACAGACTGCAGTATCGTGCGTGTTGAGCAGTTTGCCCACGGCGGCATGTCGTCCGGAGGTATCAGTGGGCAGTGGTGGACAGAAGACGGGATTCCGCTTCTGGTAAGCAGATTGCGGGCAAATGAGGCAAAGGACCGCTGGAGACAGACTAAAGCTTACGCAGAATACTCGGCAAAAGCAAAAAACTGGTCCAAAGAACAGACAGAAGAGATCAATGCCGGCCTTGACGACATCTTCGCCAATTTCTCCAAGTGCATGAAAGCCGGCTTAAATTACGACTCACAAGAAGCGCAGGCGCTAGTCACCAAGCTGCAGGAATACATAACCGAAAACTTCTATACCTGCACAAAAGATATCCTTGCAGGTCTAGGGCAAATGTATACAGCCGATGAAAGGTTCAGGAAAAACATAGACAGGCATGCAGAAGGAACAGCAGATTATGTTGGAACAGCAATATCATGTTATTGCGGGGAGTAGTACTCCTTGACATTATTCAAGCGGGGCGGAGCCCCGCTTTTTTCTTGCCCCAACCCCCATCCGGGCCATTTTTTCGAAAAATTTTCCAAAAACACCGTGGATGGGGGGGTTAACCTCTACTTCAAAACCTGGCCATTAACGCAGATAAATCCATTCTAATAATTCGCGAAAATTTCTTTTCCTCTTAGGAGTGAAACCTGCCAAAGGATTACACATCGAAAGGAGGAAATTAAAATGCAAAAAAATTGGAAAGGATGTTACCGGGAGTAACATGATGTTACTCATGGGTGATGTAAAGAAATCAATTGCTGATATATCATTACCTATATGGTGAATAATAGCGAATATATGAAATATCTGGGAAGACGGATACTAAACGCAAGACTTCAGGCTGGTTTCACTCAGGAACATGTGGCTGAAAAAGTTGGCGTTTCACGGGCTGCCATTACCAGATGGGAAAAAGGAGAGATAGAACCCAACCTGGAACACCTGACGTCACTGGCCAGAGTGCTGGATGTCAGTGCCGATCATCTGCTTGGAATAGATGCTGAAAAGCAAAAATGGGAGCTCGACTTATCAGAGGATGCCGTAGCAGCATTAAAGAAATTTGTCAAAGAAGTCAGAAAACAAAACCGGATCAATCTATCGGAGGAATGAAATGAAGAGTATCAAAAAGGCAGTGGCAATAATAGTAACAACAGTAATGACCATGCTGGTGTTAGCCGCATGCGGAGGAACAGCAAAAAACAGTTTACTGGGAACATGGACTGCAGAAAGCGCAGAATACAACGGCTCGACCTTTACCGTTTCTGAACTTGAGGCCATGGGTGATTACAGCATAAGCAATATATACATTGTGATCAAAGAGGGCGGAGCGGCATATGTTTCGGAAGGAGGTTCCGGGACTCAGGTAGAGTGGTCTGAAATATCCGGTGGAATCAAGATCGGAGTCCAGGAGTGCAAAGTAGTTGACGGGAAAATAATAATTGAAAATAACGGGGCAAAAATAATACTGGCAAAGCAATCCGACAGCCAGGAAATAACAACCGCTGAAGCAACTACAACAGAAACTACAGAAACAACAACAGAGACGACAACAGCAAGTGAAACAAAGACTGAACCGTCTTCCGAAAGTGCAGCGGATCTTGATCCGAAGTTAGTTTCAATTCTTGAAGACATCGAAAAACATATCAAAGAAGCAGCTGACGCCAGCAGCAATGGAGCAGACCAGCTTCTTGCCGGCATTGGAGACTCATATGATAACTATAAAGCAAATGTTGAAGCAATAAATGATTATTACGCGTCCAACATAAGTGCGGCAAATGAGCTTTATACGTACCTGGAGACAACAAGCGTAGAGTTCTTTAAAGCTGTTGCTGACCTGAAAATGGACTACCGCGGATGGAACAATGCCCTGGATGAATTCTATGATGTATGGAATGGCGGCATGGATGACTATTATGATGCATGGAACGGAAAATTTGACGAAATGTATGACCGGTTCAATGAAATAATAGACAGCAATTCAGATAACGTGGATTATTCCGAGTACTCAGACACCTGGTCAGATATGTATAATGCATACTCAGACAGCTGGAGTGATATGTACAACATTTATTCAGACAGCTGGAGCCTTGTATATAACAATTATTCGGATGTCTGGAGCGGATTCTACAAGGATAACTTTGATGTCGATGCAATCCTGAATGATAAAAAGTAGGGGGAGCCATTATTCACGATTGCATTAAGTAATGGCCCGATTATTTCGGGCCATTACT
>SVDE01000022.1 GCA_015057955.1 Lachnospiraceae bacterium
TTTAGGGGCGAATCGCCCCTAAACGCCGTATTCATAGATATTTATGATATCCGGACACTTATTTCTTTTATTTATTGATTTTCCATTATCCTTTGCGGGATCACCCGCTGATCATTTAAAGATCGCGGGCAGGCTGTCCAGCAATGCGTTGAGCTTTTCGCTGGCTTCTACTATTTCATCGATCCCGTCAAAATTAAACTTTTCCACGGTGTCCTGCAGGCCGCCGAATAACCCCTGGATTTCTCCCACCTGCTGGTTCACCTGCTCTATAATTTCATTTGCTGTATCATCAAGCTGACCAAGCTTGTCGTCCAGCTGACCTTTTGTGTCATTAACAAAGGTCTCGATATCCGCAATGCTGCCTTCCACCTGCGACTTCATGTCTTCTGCAATAGCGGTCACCTGGCTCATGCCGTCCTGCATCATGTTGATCGTTTCATTTAACTGCTTGAAGAACCTTACTATGGGAGGAACGATTATTATGAGCAGGACAATAACAGCAACCGCGATGGCGATACGAACAATATTCTTTATGTACCTGTTGCGGTCATTCCTGCGTTTGTCGCGTATCAGCTCCATGAGTATCTCATGATCTGACATTTCTTCGATTGCAGGTTTCATAGTCTTTCCAAATAACATTATGGTATTCCCCCTGAAAATTATTGGATGCATTCTGAATGATCTTGCCAAGCAACCCGAATCATGGTTTGATTTCAAATATTTCTGAAAGGTTCATTTTTTGAAATATCTCTGGTTCCGGCTTCTTGGTTTATCCGGGACAGTCATCTCAATAAGGCCCATTTCCATTGCCGGTCTCAGATAGTTGTTTCGGAAACTGTCCTTCGTTTTTATCCCTACCTTCTCCATCAGATAGCTGGATGTATACGGCACATCATACTCCATTACTTCCAACAATCTTGAAACATATACAGACAATTGATTGTCCTTTGCAGATGCCTGAATGAGAAGATCCTCCAGCGCAGCATCTATCTGACGCAGCATAAAAACAATAAATTTGTCCGATTTCCCTGCTTTATGGCATTCATCTATCACCTTGTAGTATCCTGCCTGGTCTTTTTCGATCTGGCTTTCAACCGGCAGATACTGGAATATCTCCCTCCATTCTGTAAGGATTGCCGTCTGCCACAGTCTTGCCATACGCCCGTTCCCATCTGCGAATGGATGTATAAAAACTGTTTCATAATGGAAAACAGAAGACGCTATCAGGGGATTCAGCTCTTTCCGGACGCTCTTCATCCATGAAAACAGGTCTTTCATCAGAGTCGGTACCTGACCGGGCGGGGGAGCAATAAAAATAACCTTTTTCCCATCAAAAACGCCTTCCTCTCCCTGACGGAACGTTCCGGATTCACTGATCAGTCCTTTCGTCATGATTCCGTGGATCCTTTTGAAATCCCTTATGGAATACGGGTCTATGCCCGGAAGTTCCTCATATGCAGCATATGCGTTCTTAACTTCAAGGATCTCATCCCTCGGGCCAAGCACTACCCTGCCGGCGATCACATCCCGGACCTCCTTCAGGGACAGTGAATTGGCCTCGATCATCAACGATGAATATATGGAACGGATCCTGTTATTCCTTTGCAGATGCGGCCGGGTTTCCATATTCCGGTAGATGCTCAATTCACCAATCTTTTCAGAAACAGATGCTGTCAGTGTCAGCATTTCCGGAGTGATATCAAATGGCGGTTTATAATCAGACATTTAAATACCTCATGGCCTTTCAACTTACCATTTATCTTACCATATATCTTGTGTTCTCACAACTCCTGCTTCTGTCTTGGTTCTGTATAATGATCAGTTTAATGCAACCCCCCATCCACAGTGTTTTTGGAAAATTTTTCGAAAAAACGTCCCGGATGGGGGAATAGATCATTTCCTAAGTATCCTGTCAACCTCTGCCCTTGTCTTCTCATAGCCTTCGAACAGCACTGCGTTCAGGCCGAACTCTTTTGCGACCCGGATGTTGTCTGTGTTGTCATCTATGAAGAGGCACTTTGCGGGATCCAGGCTGTATTTGTCACATATCGTCTGATATATTGCCTTGTCGGGTTTTATGAGATGCACTTCACAGGAGAACACGCCTCCGTCCATGTATGGGATAAAGCCCAGCACTTCCGGCTTCAGTTCCCTCAGATAATACGAATAATTTGACAGAAACAGTACTCTAAAGCCCTGCTCCTTAACTGCCTTTACCCAGGGAACGGCATAGTCACACTTAAGCATCGCGTCGCCGATATTTGCAAAGACATATCTGATGTTATCTTCTATTTCCGGGTCTGAATTTATGAATAGATCCAGGATCTCTTCCGGGCTCATTATCCCGAGATCGAGGTTGTCCCATCTGTGATCTGCGGTCATGGCTTCCTCTATGCGCTCAGCCATCTCTTTATCATAAAGTGAATCAAGATATTCATGCCACGGGAATCCCATCAGGACATTCCCGATGTCAAATATCACTGTGTCAATCTCAGGGGCTTGTGGCTGGTCATCTATTGGTTCTTCAAATCCCATGTCGATCAGTATGTCAAGCGCTGCGTCCGCGGACGCTTCCGGGACGTAGATCCGGGTCGCGCAATGGGAAGTTCCGGCCAGTATGCGGACAAACTGACCGCCTAAGTCTTCCTTGATGTATGCCGGGATGCCGGCATCTTCAAAGGCGGCGACTATCTGCGCCGCTTCGAATGAGTTATATGTTGTGTAGATGTTGGTTCCTATGTCTTTCATGTGTCAAACAGATACCTGTATTTTCTTCTGCTCTCAAGCAGTATACCCTTTACCCGCTTTTTTATATCCTCATCATAATACGCATCACATTCCTGCGCCGCATCGATATCTTTTTCACTATAACTGAATGTCAGATGATGCCCATACAGTTCCTCTGCCGCATCCAGTGCCTCTTCAAAACTGTCGCATACGGTTTTTGCTTTGACGCTGCCGGCAAGGGCATAAATGTCATCATGCAGCGGATAGTCTATCCTTGTATCCGACAACAGGCCGGCGCCATGATCAAAAAACGGACATAGATGAAACCGACCTGCGGAATCCATGAGTACGGCTATATTGTGCAGGTGTCTGTCCTCATTTAAAAACAATGCGTCTATCGTAAGCATTTTACAAAGATAAGTGCCGAAGTCCCGTATGCCGGTCAGCATTTCCGTCTGCCCGACAAGAAAACGGACTCTTTCCCTGATGCCGTCTATGCCAAACAACGACAGATAAAAGCTTTTCCCGTACTGATTTGCAAAAAGCCTTTCCAGAGTAATGAGCTGCCAGCCGGGTCTAAGAAAATCACGGCTCTTGCAGCCGTTAAACTCCTGCCGTCCGTATTTTATCCTGACTGTTTCGTAGTCTGCGAATTCTTTCGGTGAAAGACTGGAATGATGCAGCATTGCAGAGCAGATATATTCAGAATACCCTTCGTATCCGAGATAATCTGCCTTGTACCAGAATCCCTCATGCAACCATTTCAACTGATCGCCCTTTGATGATTGCCGGTTATGCCCTATCAATTCATGATCATGCAGTTCGATCATTTTTTATAATCCTTATATAAAAATCATCTTCTGCCATGCGCCCCTCTGTTTTCTCAATTATGAGAAGAGGGTCGTAAAAAGGCAGATTTAATGCTTGTAGTTTCAGCTTTATTTTATCCATGGTCTCCGGAAAGCATCTGCTCCTTAGGAATTCCATGAACTGGTCGTAATCCGGATGATCATTGCTGCCAAATGCGCGGAACTGTATTCGGTCCGTATAATTCCTGATCTTCACAATGCGCCTTGAAACATCGACATCTATAAGAGTGCACATTTCATTGCGGAACATGTACATAAGACGCATCGGCATGACCTGCTCCGGAATCTCCAGTTCTTCGGGTATCTGCGGGTGTTCCCTTAAGAGTTTGGCTGCGAGTACCAAAGGACCTGTTACGGGAGTCTCCCTGCTCTCCCAATATTCGATCGTCTTCACGGAAACTCCCAGCAGGGAAGCCATGTCTTTTCTGCCAAGTCCTAAAGACAGCCGGAGATCCTTTATCTCGCTGCCGGTTATTTCATTCGCAACTGCATATTCTTTTTTCTTCATGAAACTAAATTATACTAATATTTAGTAATTTTCAAGATATTTTTTACTAATTTTTAGGATTATTCAGATCTTTTTCTGCAGAAAGCCCCCATCCGCCATGTTTTTGAAAAATTTTTCTGAGAAATGGCTCGGATGGGGGTGGGGAAGCTTAATGTTCGCTTAAGTTACCGGTGATATGATGTACTCAGTTAAAGGGTACTGCCCCATCTGGTTTAAGGTGACACAGCGGTACCGCCAAATATAACCCGGACAATCGGCTCACATAAAATATAATTTTCTTCATTTTCTCCCCTTTTGGTATAATCCCGCCGGCCGGCGGGATTTTGCTTTTCCCTGTTTTTCCTCTGAAACGCATGATTTGGGGTGAAAAGACATTCCATTTTTACGTTTTCTCAGTTTTGGAACGGGTGGGTTTTGTGAAGACCCGTTCCACTTTGCTGCTTTTGTAAATTTGGAACGAGTGGGTTGAGCGAAGACCCGTTCCACTTTGCTGCTTTTGTGATTTTGGAACGGGTATGGATGAGTGAGGATCCGTTCCATTTTGCTGTTTTAGTCAATTTGGAACGGGTGGGGAGGAGTGAAGACCCGTTCCAATTTGCTGTTTTAGTCAATTTGGAACGGGTGGATTATGTGAGGACCCGTTCCAGTTTGCCATTTTTGCTAATTTGGAACGGGTGGGGATGATGAAGACCCGTTCCAGTTTGCTGTTTTAGGCAATTTGGAACGGGGTTCAAGAAAACTCACACCTTCCAAAAGTACAAAAAAGCCAATTTGGAACGGGTATTTATCAAAAAATGAGCTAAGATATTTGCAATGGGTACTTGTTTATAAGCAGATCAGAACCTCCGGCCGCATTTTGGGCAGAAGTCGAAGTCCTCGGAGGTGGTGTAGCCGCAGTTTGAGCAGGTCTTTACTTCGCCTGACCAGTTGGCGTTGCGCCAGATGTCGCCCTGAGTGCAGCCCGTGTTTACCTCCTCGAGGTCTTCGGGGTTTATCGTGACGTCCTCGCCGCGTGCGATGCGTTTGCCGACATCGGGGTTTAATCTGTAGGTTTTTCCGCAGCAGCTCATGCGGACGAAGTACTGCTTATTCCATCGGAATGTAGGAATGAAGAAAAGGGAAAGAACGGTATATGTCATATAGACGATGTACCGCCCGTATCTTCCGCACGACCTGCAGATGACCATCTGCGAGAAGTCGAATTCTTTTAAGCTGTCGGATATACCGATCATGAAAAACATACTGTCTTGATCGCCATTATGGGTTCCTGGCAGAAGGGAATGTATCTTGTGGTGAGGTGCTGCTCTTTTCCGTCTAGGACGGCAGTGTAACAAACTTCTGTTACCCGGCCTTCCAGAGCTGCTGTTTTTAAGGCTTCCGGGGACATTTGCCTGAGGAAGTCTTCTCTGTCTTTGGGGGTTACGTATTCGTTAGCGTAGCGCACGGTGCGCTCGAAGAGGTTCAGGCCGGTGAAAGCTGCGTCCATTGGGCCGAAGGCACCGCTGTCCAGGTAGTGCTCCTCCTCTCCCGTCTCAAGGTTTACGAGGACGACCAGCTGAGGGTTGCCTGTGATCAGCTGAAATATGTCTGTTTCTCTATTCATCTTTCCACTCCAGAGAAAATGTCACTGATACGTTTCCGTCGCCAAATGTTTCAAGCAGTTCTTCGCCGGTCACATCAGGGATCTTCGCAAGCTTTGTAAAGTCCCAGGTGTTGTGATCATAGTAGATGGTGATGTTGCTGCCGTTATACAGTATGACGTCGCCCGCGCTCGTGGTTATGGACTCGTCGTTCCTCGGAAGGTCCCAGGGAAGCGGGCCGACTTTCTCGAAGCTGCCGTAGTCGTGCATGTCTACCGTGATCGGGCCCTCTTTCAGCTTTTCAACCAGAGCCTTCGCGGAGGAGTTGTCCTCAAAGTCTGCATGGAAAGTAATGTCTCCGGCTGTGATGGCAAGGACCGGTGCCTTCTCAGGTTCGACCGATCCTGTCGTCTCTTCAGGGGAGGCTGCGGGCTCGGTTGTATCGGCGGGCTCGGTTGTATCGGCGGGCTCGGTTGTATCGGAAGGCTCTGTATTCTCTTCCCCGGCCACTGTCTCGCTGGTCCAGTCGATGATGCCGCCGAACTCATACACGTTCTCATACATCATATCGGCGAGCTTTTTCGCTGCCTCCTTGCTGCGGCGTCCGCTCCGGCAGTATACGAGGATCACCTGTTCTAAGTCGGGGAGTTCCTCCGGACGCGTGCTGCCGATGCTCTCGTTCGGGATGCAGATGGCGCCGGGAATGTGGCCGATGTCATATTCGTCCTGTGTTCTGACGTCGACGATGATGTGGCCGTCATCTTCAGCCATCATCTTTTTGGCTTCTTCCTGGTCTATCTGCGTGTATTCAGGCGTCCGGAACATGTCGGGTCCGTCCATTACCTGCCCTTTGCCGCAGGCGGTAAGGACGAAGATGGGTGTCAGTATCAATAATAGTAAACGGGTTTTATTCACGGCTCTATTTCCTTATATACCTGTCATCTGTTCCGGGGTCACCGCTTACAAAGCGCTCCGCTGCTTTAAATTTTATATTTATATCGGTGCAGTGTCCACCAAAATCTAACCCTGAGTGCAGTAAAAAACCCTGCCCGGATAGGCAGGGTTTTCAGGCATTTGCCGGTGCCGTTCATATGTCGCTGTTAAAAGTTTCCCTCCTCCGGCTGCCAGACGAACAGTCCCTCACTCTGTGCAATCTCCCTTACCAGTTCCAGCAGCTCCTCATCGGGATTGAACAGTGTCATGTGGGCGTCGTCGGGCTCTGAGATGATCATGGAATCGCCGAGCCTGATCCAGACATACCTCCTGCGCATCTCATGCGCTGTTGCAGCCGGAGACGGATTGGTCTCGTCATCTATGGATATTTCCATATAGCAGTTCAGCTTCAGTATCAGGTTGATGTGCTTTTGCTTTATCCCAGCTATGCGGTCATCTTCCATGAAGTATTTTTCGATGGTAAAAAACTGGCCGCCTGCTTTTTCCGGCACCTGCTTCGGCAGTATGTCTATTACCCAGAACGGCGTCTGCAGTATTTCATTAATTGTCATTGTTCCCCCCCCAGGTTTTACTATTGTAAAACAATTTTGGGATTATGATACCACCCGCATATACCGGTATCAAGAGTCCTTTGAACGGTTGTGCTTTAACAACTACTTGAATTAATGGGAGATATTTGATAAAGTACCTATGTCTTCGAGTTCTCATGCCTAAGGCGGAAGCTATGGAGTGTGAAACGGTTCATACCATGAACCCGGGGTTGAAATGGGAAACCTGTCAGCCTTCCTGATCGAAAAGGAGACGGTTTACTTCATACCCGCATGGCATTTGTTTTGTAATCCGTCTTTTGAAGACGGATTTTTTATTTTTCAGGGGTAGAGATGCGGCAGAGTAAACCGATCAATTCAGACAGGCCAAAGCGCACCGGATTTGTTTTCACGGTCCTGATCATTGCGCTCATATCTGTGTTTCTGATCTCATTCATGCTCGGCCGGTATCCGGTATCAGTGATCCGGGTACTGGAGGTATTTGCGAGTAAGGTAATGAGCATCTTTGGCCTTTCCCCGATCTCCACAGTAACCCCGGAAATGGAAGCCGTCGTATGGAACATCAGGCTTCCCCGCATCCTTATGGCCTGCCTTGTAGGCTGCTGCCTTTCATGCGCAGGTGCTTCCTATCAGGGAGTTTTCCAGAATCCCATGGCCTCGCCGGACATTCTCGGTGCTTCAAACGGCGCTGCTTTCGGCGCGGCGCTCGCCATACTCCTGGGTCTTGCAAACAGGATGATAACTATCGCGGCTTTTGTATCGAGCATCGCGACGGTTGCGATCGTATTCCTGGTCGCCAAATACGCACCGGGTCAGAAGACGATGAACCTGATACTTGCAGGAATAATGATCGGCTCGCTGTTTTCCGCAGGTACCAGCTACATCAAACTTGTTGCAGATCCTTCCAACCAGCTGCCGCAGATCACATACTGGCTGATGGGAAGCCTCTCCGGCGTAAAGCTGAAGGATTTTAACCTTGTGGTCATCGGCGCGATGGTCATAGGATGCGCGGCTCTGTTTGCCATCAGATGGAAGATCAACCTTCTCACCCTTGGAGATGAGGAGGCAAGAAGCCTCGGTATAAATACAAACCGCCTGAGGCTCATAGTGATCGTCGCCTCCACTCTTGTTACCGCAGCCAGCATTTCGGTCAGCGGCGTCATCGGATGGGTTGGCCTTGTGATCCCGCACATAGCAAGAAAGCTGGTGGGGAGCAATTACAGATATCTGATCCCCGCGTCCATGATCAGCGGCGCTGTGTTTTTACTTATTGTTGACAATTTCAGCAGGAATCTTCTGGCGACAGAGATCCCGCTCGGTATCCTGACAGCATTTGTCGGAGCGCCGTTCTTTGTTTATCTCATTTTGAAAAGGGCGAAGACGTTTTGAGCATACAGATCGAAAACCTCTATTTTGCATATGGGAAAAAGAAAGTCCTGGAAGGGATCTCTTTTGAGGTGCCTGACAAGTGCCTGTGCTCTGTCCTCGGACCAAACGGCGCCGGAAAGACCACGCTGTTCAAATGCATCTTAGGGATGCTGAAAAAGTACCGCGGGGAGATAAAGATAGACGACATCTCCACCAGGAACCTTTCTGCAAAGGAGCTCGCGCACAGGATCGCGTATATCCCGCAGTCCCACAACCAGACTTTTGATTACCGTGTCATCGACATGGCACTCATGGGGACCGACCATAATCTTTCCATGTTCTCCGCTCCCGGCAGGAAAGAGATCTTACGGGCCGAGGAGGCCCTTGACCGGGTCGGTATCCTCTACATGAGGGAAAAGCTGTTTTCACATCTCTCGGGAGGCGAACAGCAGCTTGTGCTTGTGGCAAGAGCCCTGGCTCAAGGGTCGCATACCCTGCTCATGGATGAGCCGACTTCGGCGCTTGACTACGGCAACCAGAGCATGGTCATGGAGCAGGCAAGGCTTCTGGCCGACGAAGGATACTGCGTTGTCCTATCCACCCATACTCCGCAGCACTCTCTTTGGTATGCGGACATGGCGCTTGCACTCCAGGGTGGCAATATCGCAGCCTTCGGAGCTCCGGCCAAGGTGCTGAATGAAGAGCTCATTGATACCCTGTACGGCGTTAAGACTAATTTTATTGAAACCGAAAGCGGGACCATTATCAGTCCCGGCTCTAAAACATATCGGAAAACAAACTGAAAGGAGGTATTTTGGCCACGAACTTCTTCGAGTTCATGAGCCTACGACGATAGTTACGGTTTATGAAACGGTCTTCTATAGGAAGACCCGGGGCTGGCACGGGAAACCGGCCAACCTTCCATTATTGAAAAGGAGAATTTATTTTATGAAAAAGATCATTACTTTACTGTTAGCACTTGTCATGGCAGCAAGCCTTCTTGCCGGATGCGCATCAGGCGGAGCTGCTGCCACACCGGCTGAAACCACAGCTGCGCCGGCTCCCGCAGAGACCACTGCTGCCGAGACCACTGCCGCTGAGACCACTACTGAAGCAGAAACTTCAGCCACAAAGATATTTACAGACTCCCTCGGCCGCGAAGTTGAGGTTCCCACTCACATTACAAAGGTGGCTGTCTCCGGTCCTCTCGCCCAGATCGTTCTTTTCGCTATCTGCCCCGATGAGCTGGTCGGAATAGCAAATGAATGGGACGAAGTCGCACAGGGATTCTTTGATGAGAAATATTACAACCTTCCCGTCCTCGGACAGCTCTATGGCGGAAAAGGCGAGCTGAACCTTGAGACCCTTCTTGCAAGCGGCGCTGAGGTCGTCATCGATGTCGGAGAACCCAAGGGAAGCGCAAAGGAAGACCTCGATGCCCTTCAGGAGCAGACCGGCATTCCTTTCATCCACGTAACAGCCATGCTTTCAACATTTCCCGATGCATACAGAATGCTCGGCGATCTTTTAGACAAGCAGGATGAGGCAGAGAAGATTGCTGCTTACCTTGAGAAAACTTATGCCAATATCCAGAAGATCTCCGAAGGCGCAGATAAGGTCAACCTGCTCTACATCACAGGAGATGAAGGCCACAACGTGATCGCACAGGGCAGCTACCACGCTGAGATCATCGACCTTCTTTCCAACAACCTTGCCGTTGTCGACGAGCCGTCCAGCAAGGGAACCGGAAATGAAGTTGACATGGAGCAGATCTTTAACTGGAATCCGGATTACATCATCTTTGACCCGAGCAGCATCTATTCCGAGATCGGCGATGATGCAACATGGCAGCAGGTCAAGGCTATACAGGACGGTAATTACTTCGAGGCTCCGCAGGGACCTTATAACTGGATGGGATTCCCTCCGTCAGTCCAGCGCTATCTCGGCATGATGTGGATGGCTAAGCTCCTTTATCCGGATGCTGCTGATTTCGACCTTTACGCAGAAGTTTCCGAGTACTTCGAGCTCTTCTATCACTGCAGCCTTTCACAGGAAAAATTTGATGAACTTGTAAAGAATTCAATCGGGAAATAAAAATGCATATATTTTTAACCGGAGACTTTCAGATTGGAAAGTCCACTCTGATAAATAAAGTACTGGAAAACCTCCCGGCCTGCAGGCTGGGGGGCTTTCGCACTATCTCAGTTGCAGATATCCCGGGAGCTTTTGGCTCTGTATACATCCTAAGCGCTTCCGGCGGGGCGGAGCCGTCATATGGCGACGAAAACCGGGTCGGGATACGCGGCGGCAGCGGACCTGCAGGGTTTCCCGAGGTATTTGACCGCCGCGGTATCGAGATCCTGTCGGGCAGCGAAAAATGCGACCTGATCTTAATGGATGAGATCGGGAAAATGGAGCGAAACTCGCCTCTGTTCATCGCCCGTGTTCTGGAACTGCTGGATGGTGATGTGCCGGTCTTCGGTGTTTTAAGAAAAGAAGGTAGTACTCCTCTCCAGGAGGCAATCCGGGATCATTCGAATGTCAGGCTGATCGAGGTCACTGCTGAAAACAGGGATACTCTCGCGCCGGAACTCATCCGGTACTTTTCCGAGCTGCTGATGAGCCGCAGGGATTCCGGAGGCGCCTTCGTTTACAGGCATGGCGAACTTGGGACTGAGATCCTCATGATCCGCGGCAAAGGCGGATGGGGATTTCCCAAGGGTCATGTCGAGTACGGTGAAGATCTGAAGGCGGCTGCCGTCCGTGAGGTCCGCGAAGAGACCGGGATCGACATCCGCCTTGAAGGTGAATTTTCTTATACAACTCCTTCCGCGAGGAAGGATGAAAAAAGGAATGTGACTTATTTTATCGGTAAGGCCGTCGGCGGAGAGCTCTCCCCTCAGATATCGGAGGTAAGATCCGCCGAATGGGTCCGCGCCGAAGATGTTCTGGACCGGATACATTTTCCCGAAGACATCCCCGCATGGCTCACCGCGTTAAATGCGATCGGCCCTATTTAATACTCTCAAGCAGCGCGCGGTATTCATCGCCGTAGTATTTTTCGCTGCACATGATTGTTAAGATGCGCTCGGCATCCGGCAGACTAACGGCTATGCCTTCAGCGCCTTCCACGCCTTTCAGGTATCTGCTCTCTTTGCCGTTAAGGTAAATGTCGCTAAGCGCTTCAAGCGACTGCCTTACGCCGGGGGCGCTGCCGTGATTGGCGTTTTTATTGCACTCTTCAAAATAATGAATGGCCGCCTGCGCGCGGGTCATGTTCTGAGGCGGAGTGATCTCGCCTTCCGGATACCATTTGCCTATCTCATAGTTCGCGGTCGCGTCGTTCATTGACGCTGCCATCAGCATGTATTTCAGCGCGGTATCCTTTGCCGACTTATCCCCTTCTTCCGGGGCAAATCCCGTAATGTCATCGTGGTAGAACAGATACGCGATGTAACGGTTGTTCTTCATCATCTGATCCGCCGAGATCTTAAAATAACCCAGAGCCTTTTCGTAATCGACATACTCCGGCAGGGTTTCGTAGCGCGACCACGCTTTATTGTCTGAGTATACGCGGCCAAGCGCCATATATGCCACCGCATCTGCCCTGCCGCAGCTTATGAGCTTCTCAGCCCAGTGCCGGCTCTGCGCGAAATCGGTTTTGAAATTGTGTTTTCCGTAGAGGAAGATATCCATCAGAAGCTTTGCCGCCTCTGCGCTCCCGTTTTCTCCGGCTTCAGCGAGCATGGCGATCTTTGCGGCATCCGGTCCTTCATCGGGGGCGTTCTGCCCTTTGCCGTTCTTTACATCACCGTCTGCCCACGGTATGCTCATTGCTTTCTCAAATAATGTGTCACTCATCTTATCCTCCTATATGTCTGCAGTTCTTTCCTCTTGGCGCGTCGGACGCGGTTGATGTGGCGCTCGAAGTCGCCGTTCCTTAGGAGCTCCGCCAGTACGTACTGGATCGCCGTGGGGACGGTGCACGAGAATACGCCGAGCCTCTCCCTGAACACCGGGATCAGATGCTCCGGAAGGAGCATGTAGCCGACCCTTAATGACGGGGAAATGCTCTTGGTGAAGGTGTTCATGTATATGACATTGTCATTTTCCGCCTGGGAGAACAGGGTGTCTTCCGGCTTCTTAAGGACTGAAAACTCCGATTCGTAGTCATCCTCCACCAGGTAGCGACCCATCCTCGCCCACCTTATGTACTCGTGGCGCTTTGAGGCCGAGGCGGTGACACCGCTGGGAAAGCTCCGGTAAGGTGTCAGGTGAAGGACCTGCGCCCTGCAGCTTTTGAGGGCGGCGCTTTCCAGTCCGTCCTTTCCGAGCGGAAGGAACTCAAGGTCAACACCCGATAGCCTGTATGTCTTTTCGATGATCGCGTAGGACGGATCTTCTATCCCATATGTCTTGTCGCGGCCGAGCACACCTATGATCAGGTTGTAGAGGTACTCCGAGCCTGAGCCTATGATGATGCGCTCCGGCGGAACTGCTATCCCGCGGCTTCTTGCAAGGTAGCGGCTGATCTCGGTGCGTAGGAATGATGTGCCTTCATTTGGCGAGCGCGAGAGCAGGCTCTCCCCGTAGTCGCTGAGTACGGAGCGCATCGTTCTGGCTAGCACTGAGAAGGGAAATGTCATCTCCGTGCCCTGAGGGAGAGGCATTTCCATTTTTTCCTCTGCGTAAAGGTTCTGCCCGGTTCCGGCAAACCCTTCCTCCACCCGGAATATCACAAAGTACCCGCTCCTCTGCCGGGACTCTACATATCCCTCCTCCAGGAGCAGTGCATATGCGTGCTCCACCGTTATCACGCTGACGCCGCTCTCATCTGCGAGCAGGCGCTTGGAAGGCAGGCGCTCTCCGAAGGCATATACGCCCGAGACTATGTCTTCGCGGAGCTGCCTGTAGAGCCGGATATATGCGGGATCATTTGACTGTTTATCTGCCGAGTAATTCATCTGGTCATATAAAAAAGTTGCGATTTGGGTATTTCTATATTATCAAATTAAGTTTATAACCTATCACCATAATATGCAAATACTTTAGGAGGAAATGGCATGAAATCTCTGAAGAAGATGACGGTTACAGGTGTATTTACCGCCCTGATCTTTGTGTTCACGGCATTTATCCACGTTCCAAGCTATACGGGATATGTACACCTTGGCGACAGTTTCATTTTCCTGGCGGCAAGCATGCTGCCCCTGCCCTATGCCCTGTTTGCGGGTGCTGCAGGCGCTGTGCTCTCTGATGTTCTGACCGGTTTTGCTGTCTGGGCGCCGGCTTCCCTGATCATCAAATGCGCGACTGTTCTCTTCTTTACCTGGAAGAAGCCGACTTTCCTCACAAAGCGGAACATGCTGGCGCTGATCCCTGCTGCGGTTCTGTGTGTCGGGGGCTACTACATTTACGAGGTCATCCTCTACGGAAACTTTGTTACCCCCGCCTACGGCGCGTTCGGCAATCTGTTCCAGGCTGTCTTCAGCAGCGCTGTGTACCTGCTAGTCGGTCTGACCCTGGACAAAATGAAAGGAAAACAATGGAAACTATCACTTATACAGTAAGGACCGGTTTATACCTGAACATCACGAACAGATGCCCCTGCGCCTGCACTTTCTGCATCCGCAACAACGGCAGCTGCGTTTACGGCTCCGAGCCCCTGTGGCTGGACCACGAGCCGTCCGCGGATGAGATCCGCGCGGACCTGGACAGATATGATCTTGATTCATTTGAGGAGATCGTGTTCTGCGGATACGGGGAGCCGACCGAGCGGCTGGATACCCTGCTAGAAACTGCCGCATATATCCGGAGCAAAAGCAAGGTCCCGGTCAGGATCAACACAAACGGCCTCTCTGACCTGATACACGGAGAGCGCACTGCGCCGCGGCTTGCCGGGCTGATCGACGTGGTGTCCGTGAGCCTGAATGCGACAACTCCTGAAGAATATCTGAAGCTGGTACGCCCTAAGTTCGGACTCCCTTCATTTGACGCCATGCTCGCATTTACCCGCGACTGCAAAGAGTTCGTGCCAAGTGTGCGCATGACGATCGTCGACACCGTTACCACACAGGAAGAACAGGAGCGCAGCCGCGCCATATGCGATGAGCTGGGCGTTGAACTGAAGATCCGACCGTACGAGAGCTGAAAACTGTGTATTCATAAAATGCAAAGCAGGCCCCTTTTTAAATGTTATACTTTAGTTAACATTTATGAAAGGGGTCTTAGTTATGTCTAAATTTAAAGTTGGCGCAGGTATTGCTGATCTGGACTACCCGATCGAGAAATATCCTGCCATGTCATTTTCCCACTTATGCGAAGACAAATATGACGCATGCAACTGTCGTGCGCTCGCCATCGAGACCGACGACAGGAAGGTGCTGCTGCTCGCGTTTGAGCTTAGCGACATTCCGGAGGTTCCGGAGCTTGAGAAGAAGATCTCTGAGGCTACCGGCGTTCCGGAAGATGACGTGATCATCACTGTAACCCATAACCACACTTCTCCCTGCGACCGCGGCGCCCGGATGGGCGGAACTGACGAGAGCAGGGCTAAGTTCAGGGAGGAATACTTTGAAGTTGAGCTGACTTCCGCCATCAATGCTTCCAAAGCTGCTGTTGCTTCTCTGCAGCCTGCAAAGTACGGCTACGGCGAGATCAACAGCTACATCGCGGCAAATGAGATAACCCGCGACCCCCAGATCGGCCTCTACTGCGATGAGAACGGCAACGGCTACGTTGACAACACTCTCGCGATCGTTGAATTCACCGACTTGGAAGGTAAGCCTATCTGCTTCCTCATGAACCATCCGTGCCACGCGACATGCGCGATGGGCCTCGATGCCAACGGCAAATATGCTACCAGCGGCAACTTCACCGGCATTACCAGCCGCTTCCTCGAGGAGTACTACGGCGGCGGCGCCATCGCCCTGTGGACCGCCGGCGCTTCGGGCAATCTCCATCCGCTTATCGAAGCCAAAGTGAACATGCATTATACCGATGGTTATTCGTCAAGCATCTCTCTTCCGCCCGGAGTCGGCCACATGATCATGGAAGGTGTCGGAAGGCAGCACGCCATCGACGCGATCAAATGCATCAACAGGATCACCGATTTCACCGATGAGATCACTCTCCGCCATGCTAAAGGCACCCTGCCGATCGAGAACCAGCTGAATGTAGCTGCTCCCACAGGCGGCCGTCCTCCGATAAGACCTGATTACGGCATGGGCCTTAAGAGCAACCAGCCTGAGCCTGCTAAGCCTTTCGTGGCTCCCGAGATCGTGGACGATCCCGACCATGTCGGAACTCTCCAGATGGAAGTCCTGTCACTCGGCGATGTCGCGTTTGTCGGCCTCGGCTGTGAGCTGTTCTGCCAGATCGGGCGTGACATCAAGAACGCTCTTCCCGCAAAGCACACTGTCGTCATCACCCACACTCCGGGATATGTCGGCGCGACCCCTCACCAGGTTGGCTACATCGTCGACAAATCCTCTGCTCCGGGCTCGCACAACCCTAAGCTCTACCGCAATTTAAAGCCCGGCTTCTACGATGAGATGATAGTCGACAAGGCACTGGAGATCTACGGGAACCTGTAAGTTACTTTTATGATGATGTGGTGGCGTTAGGGCCACTATATAATAAGATGATGTGGTGGCGCTAGGGGGCGATTTGCCCCATAACGCCACTATTTTTTACATTAATTGGCTGCAACCCCGGCGTTAGGGGGCAGTTTTGAGCCAAAAGAAGGCGTTAGGGGGCAAAAACTGCCCCCTAGCGCCAGGGTTTTAAAGATTTTTTTGCTGAAATCATGCCGTTAGGGGGCACTCTGCCCCCTAACGGCAGGCGCATCCATTGGCAAACCGCCCCATAACGGCTAGCGCTGCAGCACCCCCCATCCGCGGCGTTTTTTAAAGATTTTCTCACGAAAACATGGCTTTTGGGGGTTGCTCAGCAGTGGATCGTGAAGCAGAACTCTGTGCCTGCGCTGGGTTCGCTCTTTACTGTTATCTTCTCGTTCAGGTTGTTGATGATCTCCTGTGCGATCGCAAGGCCAAGACCTGAACCCTTTCCGCTGTGCGATCTGTCCGAAGTGTAGAACCTCTCAAATATGTGCTGCATGGTCTCTTTATCCATGCCGGCTCCGTTATCCGCAACCTTAACCTCGATGTGGCCGGATTCATTTTCCATTGAAAGGTTTATCCTGCCTTTCTCGGACTCGGTAAATTTGATCGCGTTGTCGAGCAGGATATCAAGAACGCGTGCCATGGATTCCGGGTTTGTACGGACCTGCGGCAGGCCGGCCAGATTGTCCGGTACACTGAATTCTATGAACATGTCATCGCAGATTATCCTGTATTTCTCAATGACTTCGGCGAACATCTTTTCCACGCTGACATTTGATTTCGTGAACAGCTTGCTGTTGTTCTGGAATGATGACAGCTCGAGGATGTCCTTGACCGTATGCTCCAGCTTGATGGATTCGCTTATGATAAACCGGAAATTCTGGTGATACTTTATGGGATCTTCAGGCATTTCAAGGTTCATCGTCTCCGCGAGCGCCCTAATCGAAGTGATCGGGGACTTCAGGTCATGGGTTATGTTCGCGATGTAGATATTCTGCATCTCATAGTACTTCTGCGTTCTCCAGCTGAAGGAGTTTATCACGATTGCGGCGATCGCATACATCACTGTAAACGCCAGGAAGAATACTAAAAGAAATGAGGTAAGGTTTGCTATGTTTCTTATCGCGAAAAACACATAGGTGCTGCCGTTTCCGTTCACCTTGATTCCTGAAAAAGAGGCAAATGTATTAAGTTCTGCAATTAAAGCAATCCCATCCTTTTGGCCTCCGCTAAGCACTGCCAAGATGTGTTTCTTGACCTTGGGTTCATACAGATCCTGAAAATATTCATCCCCCGGGATGCCGTAGTCATTTATAACGGAAGAGATCTTCTTGGAACATACGCAATTTCCGTCGGCATCATATACCAGAAGGCCGAACGCGTGCAGGTCGATGTCATCAAACGAACCGGTCTCAATGTACTGCTCGGCGAAGTTGCCCGCCATGTTATGCACTATGTCCCTGTGCTCATTGTAGGCGAGCATTATGATGAGTGCTGCACCGGCAGCTGTGGACATTATATAGATAAGTATTGTTATGATAATTCTCTTTACCGGGTATTTCATTTGATCTTCTCCAGTTTGAAGCCAACCCCGTAGATGGACGATATCTGGAAATTGACGTTATCCTTAGGCAGCTTCCTGCGCAGTCGGTTGATCAGTGCATCCACGACCCTGGTATCGCCCACATAGTCATATCCCCATACCGCATCAAGCAGCCTCTCCCGGCTGAGTGCAATGTTTTTGTTCTTGATCAGGTAGGTCAGCATCTTGACCTCGCCCGGTGTCACGGATATCTCTTCTCCATTTACCATGACGGTAAACGCGTCGGGGTCTACGCTAAGCTCTTCAAATCGCAGCACGCGGTCAGCGGAATAGTTCTTCGACCGCCTCAGTATGGTCTGGATCCTTACCACGACTTCACTAGGCGAGAATGGTTTTGTGATGTAGTCATCTGCCCCAAGCTTCAGGCCTTTTATCCGGTCTGCGACAGATCCCAGCGCGCTCAGGAGTATGATCGGTATATCACTCTTTTCCCTTATCCGCCTGCATACCTCATCACCGTATGTGCCCGGAAGCATTATGTCCAGGACCACGAGATCTATTTTTTCTTTTTCAAGCAGGCGCAGGGCTTCCTCCCCGCTGTAAGCGGAAAGATAATCGATGCTCTCCAGCTGAAGGAATGTCTTCAGGCTTTCGTGCACCGCATAATTATCATCACATATAAGAACAACCGGATTCATTTCCCAACCTCTGCTCGTCTTTCTGGAAAAATAATATCATTTATGCGGGTGGTTTTCAAAGCTCACCGGACCCTTCAGGTAAATTGTCAAATTTTTGTAGAAATTCTGTAGAAGTTCTGTAGATATATTTAAATACCATTAAGGCATGAAAATGCCGCATCCTGCGGGAAAGGAGAGAAAAATGAAAAAGATCATCAGTTTACTTATTGCTTTTACGATGGCAGTTTTGCTGTGTGCATGCGGCGCATCGCCTGCAGCTCCGGCAGCTTCTGCTGCCCCCGAGACAACTGCTGCCCCGGAAACTACCACTGCTGAGCCGGAACCGGAAATCTTAGGTTTTGGAGGAATACCCGACGGAAGGTATACATATGTTGAAACCGAGCCTGAGATCAACCCGGAAGTTGAAGCCGGCCAGGTTCAGTTCGACTACTGGACTGACACCATCAACTGGCTCTGCCAGGACGGACAGGAAAGCGGAAGCGCTGTTCTTGAGGGCGACGAGCTTGAGTTCTTCCAGGACATGTTCATTGCTGACCATCCTGTAACTGACTGGTTTGGCGGCGAACCAAAGGATCCTGAAGGATATGCCGGCTATATTGCAGGAAATGTTCTTCTTGACTTCACTGAAGGAAAGCTTTCCAGGATCAGAGTTGATCAGGGACCCACACGTACAGTCGCAATGCTGACACCTGAGATCACTGCACCGACGCTTGAGATCTCCGGAGCCACCAGAGGCAGACCCAACCTGCTTCAGTCCTGCATAACCCTTATGGGCGCTGTAAACGGACTTTACCTTACCATGCAGGGTGATGTCATTCTGGACAACCTCGCCATTGGAAATGATAACGGTGTAGGCCTTACGGGCGATAAGATCGGTGGCGATACATTTGTTGTTGGCACTGTCACTGTAGACGGAACAGTTGAATGGCACGGAAAAATGGGTGTCATCACTGCACTCGGTTCAGAGCCGGGAATTCTTGAGACCAACGGTTATGACATCTCCATGACAGGCGGATCAAATGTCGGCCGCGTCGGACGTAACCTCACCATAAGCACCGGAGCCGACAAACCCGGAAACATTTACATCGGCGCCGAGATCACAACCGACTCAACCCGAGGCGGCCTTCTTCCTACTGCAGACACATCCAACGACGGCCTCATCATTTCAACCAGCGGCAAGCTCATTGCCGGCGAAGGTGATGTCATCATCGGAACCAACACCGAAAAGAAGATGACCGTTGATGTTATCGGCGCTATCGAAGCTGCAAATGTTACTGTCAAACCGTTCAACGCATACACCGGAACTGTAGCCGATGTAATGGGACTTATCGGCGAGATCAACGCGACCGGCGATATTGAGATCATTATCGGCAATGTCAGAACGGGCGAAGGCGAAGCCAACCTCATGTCCCTGAACGGATTTGCTGATTACGCTGAAACCGGTGATGTTGACAAGGTCATCGGCAATATAACTGCCGGAGGAAACATCACATTCCACGCAGGCGATGTGGCAGGAAACATTGGTGAATTTAAGGCAGGAGGAACTGTTGATGCTGTTTACAACCAGGTTGAAGCTCCTCCGATGCCCGAAACTGAACCTGAATCACAAGGTTAATGATCACGAAAGGAGTGCTGTTTAATGAAAAAATGGATTTTACCGGCAGTCATCAGCCTGTGCATGACCGTTGCGCTCGCAGGATGCGGTTCAGCACCCGCGCAGACCACAGCGGCACCTGAAACTACCACAGCTGCGGCTGAAACAACTGCTGCTCCTGAAGAAACTACAGCTGCCCCCGAAGAGGCAAAGGCGCCGTTTGGCAATATCCCTTCAGGCACTTTCACATATGTTGAAAGAGATCCGGAAGGCAGCGGCGAAAACGGAGAGATCCGGTTCGTATACGATGCCGAAGAAGGCGAAGACAATGTATTCTGGGCACTTGACTCCGAATCAGGCTCATTTGCCGCCGAAGGCGATACGTTCAATTTCTTTGAGGAACTCTATATCTCAGGCCGTCCTTTATATGACTGGCTTGCCAGCAATATGAGATCGACCGAAGGATTTGAAGGCAACTTAAGCGACCAGCTGCTCCTGTCCTTCGAAGACGGGCTGCTTAGCGGGATCACCGTAACAGACGGTACCGCAAATGTGGTCGCGCTTGTAACTAAGGATATCACCGCTCCTGACCTGATCCTTGACGGTGCGACCAGAGGCCAGCCGAACCTCCTCCAGTCCTCCATCACTCTGATGGGCAGTGCGAACTGCGTTGAGGTCACTCACCAGGGAAATGCTGTTCTTGATAACCTTACACTTTACGGCAATGACGAAGGTGTAGGCCTCAAGGCCAGCAAGATCGGCGGAGACGTATTTGTCGTGGGAACTCTCTACGTTGACGCAGAGGTTCATTGGTACAGCAGATACGGCAATATACAGGCGATCAAGATGGATGCTGAAGCCACACTTGAGACTAACGGCCAGACGATTGACCTGCGCGGTGCCAACATCGGCCGCATGCGTGCACTGAATCTCAAAAGCAACGGCGGTGACATCATCATCGGAACAGAGGTTTCAAATGACTATGCCCGCGGAGGACTCCTCGAAGACCTTACCAAAGGTACTCTTTCATACAGCAACACCGGTTACATTGACGCGGGTGACGGCGATGTGATCATCGGAACTAATACTGAAAAGATCGTCTCCCTTGATATCGTCGGCGACATCACTGCGAATAACGTTACCATCAAGCCTACCGACAACGGTACGCCTTCACCGGTTGCAAGGTCCATCGGCAACATCACAGCCAAAGGCGATGTAGATATCGTTCTCGGCGATGTAAATGCTGCAAACGGTCCTTCATCAGTTATCGGCGACATTACCGCTGGCGGAAAAGTTTCACTCGTGGCAGGCGTTGTTAACGGTTACATCGGCTCAATAGAGGCAGGCGGCGAAGTTAATGTAAGCGTTAAGGGCTGCGCAAATGCCGACACTCTTGCCGACAGTATCAAAGGCTCTCCGGTTACCACTGACATCGGAACTGAATTCGGATCCAACATGGTCGAGGCTGCTCCTTACACCGGAAAGATACTCCTTAACGGCGAGGATACCGGTATGAAGGGTTATCTTATCGACGGCGCGCTGTGCATCGACATCCGCGACCTGCTCTACAAACTGGACGGAACAGCCAAAGAGTCATATGTCAGCTGGACAGGCGCTACAAGCGGTATCCTTACCATCAATACAAATCAGGACTATGCAACTTCAAATCTGAAGAACTATGAGCCTCTGGCAGCCATCGGTTCAGAGCCTGCAAGCGCATTCCCTGCAGAGACAAATGCCATTTATGTGGATTCCGTACAGATTACTCTGCCTGTTTACTCTGTAGACGGTAAATGCATTGTCTTCCGGGTTGATGATGTGGCAACTATCCTAGGTCTGAATATAGATTATTCACAGGATATAAACTTTTCAATACCAGAGTAATACCAATAATCTAATGATTCCCACATAGATTAATTAGTAAAAGATGGCCTGCGTAATGCAGGTCATCTTTTTATGTGCAGCAACCCCCATCCGCAGCGTTTTTTAAAGATTTTCTCACGAAAACATGGCGTTTGGGGGGTGCTCGTTCTTCATTTATTGTATAATGACCATATTAATACATACTTATGAGGGAAATATAATGAACGAGAATAAGGTTGGCCTTAGAAGACGTATCTATGAGATCATCGAGATGTGGGAGGACGATGACCTGCCCAGCAAGTTCTATGACTTTTTCATGATGGGTGTCATCGCATTGAGTCTGATACCTCTGTTCTTCAAGCAGGAATACCCCTTCTTCAAGATAACGGAGATCTTCACGACAGCGATCTTCATCATCGACTACATTTTAAGGCTGATTACCGCGGATTATAAGATGGCGGAGCGCTACCGCGAATCGATCGGCGAAGACAAGGACAATGAGGCGGTCCTCCCGGCCAGATCCAGAGTATGGGCATTTATCCGCTACCCGTTCACATTCATGGCTCTGGTTGACCTGCTGTGCATCCTTCCGGCTTTTCTGGCCCTGAACCCGGGCTTCCGCGTACTGAAGGTCATCAGGATGATACGGACTTTCAAGGTCTTCAGGATCTTCAAGAGTTTCAGATACTCCGCTACTTTCGGGAAGATATCAAAAGTCGTGAAACAGCAGAAGAAGAACCTCATAGCGGTCGGCATCATGGCTGTCGGCTATGTCGTGGTCACCTCCCTGATAATGTTCAATATCGAACCGGAGACATTTGACAATTTCTTTGACGCCCTTTACTGGGCGACCATTTCCCTGACCACGATGGGTTACGGTGACATCTATGCCACGTCTACCCTCGGACAGGCGATCACCATGGTGAGCGCCATCTTCGGCATCGCGATCGTAGCACTGCCCGCCGGCATCATTTCTGCCGGCTTTGTGGACGAACTGAATAAAGATAAAGAAAAATGATCTATTAATATTTTATCGTTACCTGAAGGCCGCCATCCCTGTTATCCGTGGAAATGGATCAGCCGTGGAGTTCGACTATTTCTTTTGCCAGCGCAAGCCCAATACATGTGCTGCCTTTTTTACCTGTATAAAACCTGTCGAACATATGAGTTAAGTCTTCCCGTGACAGCGGCTCACAGTCGTTCCAGATCTTAAGTTCCTTATCATTGCATGAGATGCTTACCCGGCTTGATGCGTATTTTATGGCATTTCCGATCAGATTGCCAAGCACATGCTCAAGCCTGTCCGCGTCGGCATTTTTAAATACCGTCTGAAGATCCAGCACAATATCAAGCTGCTTTGACGCGACCACGCCTTCAAACGGCATCAGGCAGTCTTCCACCAGTCCGCTCATGTCTGCATTCTCTTTTTGCAGTTTCAGCGCTCCGGTTTCAATGCGCGAAATGCTCAGTATGTCCTCAACCATGCTGCTCATTTTTTCAGTCTGGGCTGCTATGGCATTCCCTGCCCTTTTGTAGTCTGTAACCACTCCGGTCTGAATGCCTTCTGCATATCCCCGGATCGAGGTAAGCGGGGTCTTAAGCTCATGCGAAGTATTTTCAAAGAACTGCTTCTGGGAGAGCTCGTTCTGTTCCATCTTTTTCCCGAGCAGAAAACCGACTACGGTCGATAAAGCGCCTATGATCAATGCGGCGATCAGAAAGAGAATGTTTATCAGCGAGATCAGCTCCGGCTCGCCTGTCACATCCACATAAGCCAGCACCATTCCGTCAAAATAGTCCTCGAAGCGGTGTTCGCCTATGAATATCGTATTATCTTCAAATGTGATCCTGGTTATGTCTTCCAAGTTATCAGTGTCACTGTCGTCTATTGCACCAGCGTCAATGTCTTCCAGGTCATCAACATTAATGTCTTCCAAGTCACCGCCGATATACTGATCATCTTCCCTTGCGATCGCTGATATATCAGGCTCATTCTGGGCTACCACTGCAGGTTTCGCTGCGGAAGCGCATGCGGTTATGGCTGCAATTGTTGCTTCATATATAGTGACTGCTGCTACGCTCTTTATAAGTTTGCTTTTGTTCATTGTATTTCCTCCTTCAAATGGCTGATCGTTGTGTACTTGTTTGTTTCTGTACACAAGATATCATTCAGGAGAAAATAAATATCCGCAAAAGAGTCAGAAGAATGTCACAAAAGTGTCACAGCGCGTGAGTTCTGTTTTGCAGGCTAAAACGATCTTGTCACTCTCCGGGTTTTGCAGGGGGTTCGCCGCCATTTCCTCCGGGCATGTCAGGTGGTCCGCCCATACCGCCGCCTGATGATACGACAACTTCAATGGCTTCCCCTTCAGATGCGGTGCCTGCTTCATATGCCGCTCCGTTTACATAAAGTGTATGCCCGTTAAGGTCGATCGAATCCTCATCGCATGTCAGGCTTGTTATATATGAATCTCCTGTCAGGACCCATTTTGCGCCGCTGCTTATTTCCACATAGACTTCGCCTGCCTGGCCGTCTGAATTTATCGCTCCGCTGAACTCTGATCCGTCACTGAGATAAAGGTTCAGATTTGATACTTCATCGACGATCATGTCACCATTGATCACCTGCCCTGAAGCATTTAATGTTACCTGACCTCCATTGCTGCCTTCATTTCCCCAGCCTGCGGCTTCCGCCCTGAGGAACACACCGTTTTCATCTTCATTTACGATATCTGCATCTGACAGGGTGATCGTTGTTACTGTATTATTTACGAAGAAAATGTCACCGTTCTTATTTGTCAGGCTGCCGCCGTCCATTGTAAAGTAAGACGCTCCTTCTGCTGCATCTCCCGACATTGACTGATAGATCATCACTGCCTGATACCATTCTGACTTATCACTGTTTTTCGTATTGTTGTCTGCGATAAGTTCAACGTTGTTCAGAGTTACGGAGTTCTTGCCTTCAACCACCACACCCTGTGATGCCGTGGACTCGAGAACCGCATCATTGACGGTGATATCGGCTGTCGAATAGATCACAGGTGATCCGGTACCGTCTGTGGTATAGCTGCCTCCGGTTACAGTGACCGTCCCGCCTCCGCGGTCCGACCGGATGGCCGCTGATGAATTGCCGGTTGTATGGATCGTCAGGTTTTCAGCATTCATTGTACCGCCGCCGGTAGTCATGAGTCCGCCCGAACAGTTTCCGCTGGTAGTTATCACCGAATCTGAGATATTGACTGTGGTTCCTTCACCATAAGAGAATACTGCGTTAGCATGGGTTCCGTCTGTGTCAATAACTATTTCCGTAAGATCCAGCGTTGCTCCGTCGGATGCAAATATCGCTGAGTTCTCGCCGTAAAAATCCGCTTCATCACCCGAATTTGAGTCACCGGTCTTTTCGACTTTTATGTTGCTGTATGAAGCGCTTTCATCGGAAACTTCAATGGCATGTTCCCCGTCGGCCTCATTATTGATGGTTTCGTTAACCGTAATATCTTCTTCTGAAAGAATGGATACTGCTGTTGTTTCTGTCTCTTCTGTGGTTTCAACAGTTCCCTCTGTCTGCGTTACCGCTTCTGTTGTCTCCGGCGCTTCAGTTTCAATGCTCTGACTCTCTGTCTGAGCTGTCGCGGTGGCAGTGCCTGAAGCACCCGCGCAGGCAGTTAGCGCAAGGGATGCTGCTGCAAGCAGGGATACTGCGGAAACTGTCAGTTTTGAAAGTGTTCTGTTCTTCATAAAAATGTCTCCTTTTCAACTGTACATCTTACGATGTTTTGTCTTTAAGTTCTTTTCTATGAGCGCATAATAATATCCCAAACTTAAAAATACTTTAAAGTTCCGTTTTTTTTGTAAGATATTCCGGTGGGAAACAATGCCGTGGCGCTAGGGGGCGGTTTGCCCCATAACGCCATTATTATTGACATTATCTGGCTGAAACTCTGGCGCTAGGGGGCAGTTTTTGCCCCATAACGCCTTTGGGAGGCTCGAAAGTGCCCCCTAGCGCCGGGGTTTTGACCTTTAACTTGCTGAAAACCTGCCATTAGGGGGCGAACCGCCCCCTAACGGCATCTTCTTCTACTGGCTCTGCCCTATAACGCTTAGAGTTTTTTGGCAGACGCCATTACTTAACATTCCTTAATCTTTCATTTTTCACTGTCGTATATTATAATGATCATATCATCTTGCGCGTTCTGCGCACTTTTTCAGGAGGTCATTCTATGATAATGTCCATTATCTACCCTTCAGCAGGTGAATTCTGGCTCAACTCTGACCCGTTCTCACTTCTCGGATATTCATTCAACAACAGGGAACTTACTAATCTACCACCGGACTACCCATTCAGTGTCACATCGCGGGCTGCATTTGAGGTCGCGGGGATCCTTGATATCCACAGACCACTCTACATCGCGGCGCCTCACCCAAACTACAAACGCCGAGGACCTAACTGCGTGATCCAGGCGTATATGAACCCATTTCCGCCAAAGAGTTTTGTGCGTATGCAGCGTGGTGAATATGACATCTTCATCGCAAGTCCGGAACTGTGTTTTTTGCTTGCCGCCCGCTCTTTGGATTTCATTGATCTTGTTAAATTTGGCTATGACCTGTGTGCGATGTACTACGAAACACCACAGGGTATATACAATCAAGCGAAACGCACATCATTTACATTTACCGGTTTGATCCGTGAATACGCAGCATCCAACCACAATCTCCACGGATCAGTGAAAGCTCTAAAGGCATTGAAATATGTTTATGATTGTTCAAATTCACCCATGGAGACCCGGCTTGCAATGTTTGCGGTCCTGCCGGCTAGCTGCGGCGGCTGCGAGTTCAGCCATCTGGAAATGAATAAACCGATCGGTCTGACAGTTGAGGGAAAGCGGCTGGTCGGTTATCCGCAGATCCGTGGTGATCTCGTTTTTTCAAATAAGGTTGTTGTCGAGTACAACAGCAACGCGCATCATCTTGAAGCCACTAAATACACTGATGACATGAACCGCCAGACCGCGCTTAAGCTGGCAGGGTATAAATATATAGCCATAACAGCGGGCAATATTAACAGCTATCATTCTATTATAAATGTGATGAATGTGCTTAGAACCGAGCTTGGTATGCCACTACTCGATGAAAACAACCCTGCACGTACGGATCTTTACTTTAGGCTGTTTGGAAAAGATAAGTACAGATGATAATGTGGTGGCGCTAGGGGGCGGTTTGCCCCCTAACGGATCACGCGGCAATAACGAACCGCCCCCTAACGGCGACCAGACACATTAAACAAAAAAATGCCCGGAGGTTTCCCTCCGGGCATCTGTTCATTATCAATTAGTTTTCGCCGATCTCGCCGACAAATCCTGAAGGCTTCTCGCCGCCTTCGCCCCATGCCTGTGCAAGAGCATAAAGAGCTTTCTCACGTGCCCAGCTGCTTGAGCTGTTCTTTGCGTTAACTTCTTCAGCTGCTGCGATTGCTGCGTTGAAGTCGTCGAATGCGAACTGAGGAGCCCATTTGCCTGATGCAACATCTTTTCCGTCAGCGCTTACCTGGACAGTCTCCATGAGAGCTTTGGCGTTTTCGATAGCCTTGGCAAGAGCATCCTTGGCTCCGTCGCCGTAAGAGAATCCGATCGGGAAGTCGTTAGGAGTTACCCAAAGGATGATGGGAACACCTGCCTCCTGAAGGCCTGTGCGGACATATGCGTTGTAAGCCTGGGTAGGTCTGGAATCGTCGATCAGGTTGTACCTTGATACGTTAGACTCGATCATTCTCCAGTCGTTATCAACGATATATTCCTTGGTATCAGGATCCTTTGTTACAACACCGGTATGTGAGCCGGCCTTGACTGCATGCCAGCCGTCAGCACCGTTCCAATAGCAGATGATATCGCCGAACTTGATGGCCGGATCCCAGTTCTTGGACTCGATGGCTGTGATGTTGTTGAGGTCATATCTTATTCTCTGAGTCTCAAGTTCGAACTCGCCACGGTCAAGCTTGTCAACACTTCCGCCATGATCCTCGAAGTAAACGATCTTTGTTACTTCAAATGACTGGATGTCGATGGCAGCTGCCTTCTTGGTGTTCGGATCCAGAGTGATGACAGTCTCATGTCCCCTGATGGTAGAGGTCATGTCGAAGAGGTCTTTTCTTGCGTCAACGAAAGACATGTTGTCAGCACCGGTGTACTTATGTACGTTGTAGCACCAGCCTGCATCTGTCTTCCAGAGGCTCTTGGTAAGGTTGATCTGGTACTCAGTCATCTCGCCTTCGGTAGCAGGGAGGGGCAGTCCGTTGATGGAGCATTTTCCTGCATCAAGGAGAGCTGCAACACCAT
>SVDE01000023.1 GCA_015057955.1 Lachnospiraceae bacterium
GGAACACCCGTTCCAAAACCCTCAATTTACCAGAATGGAACGAGTAGGAGAAAAGTACGCCCGTTCCAAAACCTGGAATTTACTAAAATGGAACGGGTAGGAGAAAAGAACACCCATTCAAAACCCCAGAAATCGCCAAAGTGGAACGGGTAGGAGAGAAGTACACCCGTTCCAAAACCTGCAATTTGACAAAGTGGAACGGGTAGCTGAGAAGTACACCCGTTCCAAAACTCCAAAATAGCCAAATTGGAATGCCCGCCATCAGGGAATGTACATTCCCAAACATCAAAACCACCAAACCGGAATGCCCGCCACTCAAAAACCGGCAAACTTCTCCACCAGCCGGCTCAGGCGAGCCTCCTTAAACCGGTACTCACGGACCCAACTGAGGTGGAGTTCTTCTTTAGCCCGCGTCATCGCGACATAAAGAAGACGTCGCTCCTCATCAATCGTCCCTTCTTTAACCGCGTTCTTTGCAGGGATGATCCCCTCGATCAAGTCAGGGAGGAATACGGCGTCAAACTCCATGCCCTTTGAGGCGTGCATGGTCATGACGTGGATCCCGGCCCTATCATCCCCGACCACACGAGCACTATTAACAGCCTCAAGCAGTTCGTCAAAAGATTCGTAAACAGCTGCGAACTCCGACAGCGCATCGAGGTTTTCAAGGCACTCATCGATATCCAGCCCCTTGCCTGGGGCATAAGAACACAGCCATTTGTCATAACCGACCACCTTCCTTACATAACTGACAGCCGCATAAGGCGAGAGGCCGGCGATCATGTAAAGGTCATTTTGCAGTTTCCGCACATTAACCAGCGTTGCGGGCTCAGAGCGGTAATTGGAGAGCATGGAGGCAAAGCACGACGCAGCGTCCGCAGGCGCCCCGAGCAGAGAATCCCTCCTAATGAACCGCTCGGGACGGTTGACGATATGAAGGATGTCATCACGCGCGGGAGCCAAAGTGCGGGAATTAAGAGCGGCCGCCACGCGCAGATAGCGGAGCACATCCCGCACGGCGAATCGGTCGGCAAGGCCGTCAGTATTATCGCGGCAGGAGAAACGCAGCCCTTCTCTCAAAAGCATCTGAGTGAACAGGTAACTGTCATAATTGCCGCGGAAGAGGACAGCTATGTCTTTCCCGGCCAGGTCCAGCTTTCGGATATTCTGGATGACCTCGCGGTACTCCTCGCGCCGCGTGGCATAAGAGCGCAGATTCACAAGACCTCCTTGCCTGAATGGAGAAAACTCCTTTTCAAAACGGCCGGCATTTTCCCGGATGACATCCAGAGAAGCAGAAAGTATGCGCGATGCGCACCTGTAATTTACATCAAGCAGGATCTGCACAGCCGCCGGAAAGTCAGAGAGGAACCTGCGCATTATGCCGCTTCCCGCGCCTCTGAAACCGTAAATGCTCTGGTCATCATCTCCGACAGCGAAGATGTTCCCGGAAGGGCCGGCAAGCAGCCGGATGCACATGTACTGCACAGGGCTCAGGTCCTGGAATTCATCAGCGAGAATAAATTTGTAGCGCTCATGCCATTTGGCCAGGACAGACGGAGAGCTGCGAAGGAGACGGCAGCACTCGTTTATGATGTCGTCAAAGTCAAAGAAAGCGCGCTCATGCAGAAAAGCAGAGTAGTCCGAAAAAACCTTCATAAACGTTTCGTAGGGAATGTGCATAGAAGGAGCGCCGCCTGACTTCATGCGGCTGACCGACAGCAGCAGCTCGCGCGCCATCGCGTCCGCGCTACGGCAGGGGATGGAGTATTTCTTTATTTCCATCTTCATGAAAGCGATACTGTCATTTTCGCTGATAACGGACAGGTCGCGGCGCAGGTCCTCCTTAAGGATCCGCAGGAAAATGCTGTGGACCGTGCCGAACGTCACCCCGTCCGCGCCGCTAAAGCGCTGCGACATTTCCTCCGCGGCGGCGCGCGAAAATGTAACGGCAAGGATATTTTCCGGCCGGATATGGTACTGCGTTATTAAGTTCTGTATCCTTCGAATGATGACGGTCGTTTTCCCGGAACCGGGGCCTGCGAGAACGAGGCATGGACCGCTGCCGTGTGAGACGGCGCGAAGCTGGGACGGATTCAGTTCCATGCGAAGATGATAACACATTTTAAGGCAGAAAACACAAACAGGTCATATTTTTATCGGATAATAAAACGGTTAATATCAGACATAGAAAGAAAGATACATGAAAAGAGAACCGAAACATCCTAACCGTTTCATAAATATGTCAGAAAAAGAGCGCAGGCCGGAAAGGCTGGTTGAAGCTGCGCCGCGCCAGCGAGAGACTGCGAAACCGGCTGAAGCTGTGCCACGCCGACGTGAGGCTGAGAGAACCGTCAGTCGGGCAAAGACACCGCCCACGAAGAAATCCCGGAAATTCCTGATACCCGTCGTTATCGGCCTGATAGTGCTGGCAATCGCGGTATTTGCGGTCATTTTCCTGAACAAGCGAAATTACCCGGTGAACACTATGGCATATGGCATATCAGAGGAGGCGAGGCTTGAAGCCGCATCCAACAGTTCAGTGCTGAACGTTGTGTTTTTAGGCGTTGACCATCAGGAGGACAGAAGCGATGTCATGATGGTCATCTCGGTCGATCAGAGGGCGAAGAGTGTTGATGTCATTTCCCTGCTCAGGGATACGAGAGTCGAGATCGAAGGGCATGCCCCGACAAAGCTCGGCTACGCATACAAATGGGGCGGCACCGACCTGGCGCTCAATACGATCAACACTAACTTCAACACCGCATTTGACAGATACATCTGCATGACATTTGAGGATCTCGTGGATATCGTTGACGCGATCGGCGGAGTCGACATCGAGCTGACCGCCACAGAGGCTGACCATGTAAATGATCTGGCTCAGGAGGCCGGATACATGGGGTGGAGCGCCGTTCCCGGATGGAACACCCTCAATGGAGCGCAGGCGCTCGGCTACGCCAGGATCAGGAAGATCGACTCGGAGTATGCCCGCGCGGGCAGACAGCAGGTCGTGATACAGGCCATCATCAAGAAGGTTAAGAGCATGCCGTTCTTCAAATATCCGGTTGTCGCGGCTAAACTCCTCGGGAATCTTAAGACGAATCTCAGCTACGGCGAGCTCCTGAACATCGCGCTGATCGGCATGAAGAGCGGCATGGTGCAGCACACCATTCCCGATGGCAACTATGAAGCCGGGCTGTTCGGCGGCTGGGTGCTGAACCCTGACGGAGGCCCGGAGGAGGACCCTGTCCAGTGGCTGTGGATCTACGACCTTGAGGCCGCAAGCTACAGGTTGAAGAGGATAATGTATGATCCTGATTACTGGGAAGACCCGAACCTCCCCGCAGCTGCATGGGAGTGGAACGAGCTGGAAGATGTCATCGGCGGAATGGATATCAACATAAGCGACATCGACATAGAGGATGAAGAAATCTATGTGGAACCGGAGACGGCACCGCAGGGCGACCCTGAACCGCCGGAGACCGAGCCGCCTCAGACAGACCCGCCTCAGACTGAGCCGCCACAGACTGATCCGGAACCCGAATCAAGCACTGAAGAAGACACCACGTCTGAGGAAACATCACCGGAGGAGCCATCTACAGAAGAAGAAAGCTCATCTGATGAGGAGACATCAGAGCCAATAGAAGAGTGACAAGGAGACATTAATAACACCATGCCGCATGAGAGCATCCGCCCCCATGCGGCTTGTTTTTGTTCGCACGCCACGGGCGCGCTTTAACGGGTGAAAGTCACGAGTACGCATAGGCAGCGACGAAGTACATAGCCGAACAGCAAGGATGGTCAGCATGAGGTGAAATCTGAAGGAAACTGCAGACAAACATATTGATCTTTGTCATACTAAGAAAATTAGTTTTTTTACTAATAGGATCATATAATGATCAGAAATGATAAGTACGTTAAATATAATGTGCTTTTTAATCACAAATCAATTATAATTGATAACTATTAACGACGATACAATGATTATGTTTTATATTTCATCATCAGTTCATCTCGGAGATAATAATGATAATTTGTAAACATTGCGGTAAACAATTACATGACGGGGCACGTTTTTGTACAACGTGCGGAGCAGCTACTGATTTAAACAGAGTATCCGCCCATGCAGAGTCTCTGCGGCTTTTGGATGAAATGAAGGCATATTTTAATCCCGTTCAAGAGCATTACAATGTCCTTGATAAGTTAGAGAAAAAAGAAATACCTTCACTAAAAAAACAGCATAAAGCCGGACTGAGCTGGGGAATAATCTTTATGCTGATCGGAGTGATCGTTTTGATCCTATATATAGTCAGCATGGTAGAGCAATTTGGTGAAATACGCATGGACAAGATTATAGAGGATAGAGTTGATCTGGTAGTTTTTATTATAATACTTGCCATTATATTACTGGGAATAATACTGTTTACAGTTAACCGGATCAATGAAACTGTTCGAAAGAAGCATCTGAAAGAAACCGAAGATTATGCGGATGAGATCCGCAGGATAATTCTTGATTATTATAACAAATCGCCTTATGTCGACATGATAGGATTTGAGTACACTGACCCAATGACTCTCAATGCGATTTACAGCACGATCCAAAACGGGATGGCAAGGGACATTTACGCAGCCGTCCAAATGATACCAAGAAAAATAAGATAAAAAAGGAGAAAAAACATGTTAAGAAGAACAAGAACCGGAATGATTGTTTGGGGGGCAATCATTGTATTTGGAGGAATCATGATGGCAACACTATTATTTTCCGGAACGGAGCTTAGTAGAAGTACCGGCATAATAGGGATTGTGATGATAATTGGCGGAGGTCTGCTTCTTGGATTCGGCATCGCGGGTGCGGTCAAAGCTTCAAAGCATAACAGCGCTCTCATAGCTGAAGGCAAAACCTATATCGGAAAGTGTGTAAGCTGCGGAAACCCGATCAAAGCCACCATAAGAGATTTCCGCCCCCATGGAAGATTCCCGGAGGGGTATATGGTATGTCCTGTATGCAAGAAACCGGTCAGCAAGAACGCATTTAATGTATATGATGCATATGGCAATTTGATCCAGCCGTCCATGCAGTCAAATTACTATGGCGGATATACAGCACCTCAGGCACAGAACCAGTATCAGGGACAAAATTATGGTCAGAGATAACGATCTCCTCCAATAATATTGCTGAAATATCAGATGCTGACTTTATGGGATCAAGTAAGGTCAGCATCTTTCTTGATAAAAGAGTGGTCTGGTGATAAACTCTTGTTAATAATAACTTGTTGATCGGAAAGTTGGGCATGAGAAAAACAACAGCAGGCATAATCATAGCTTTATCATTATTTATACTGATCTGTGCAGGAGTAGTCTGCGCCTTACTGTTCAATCGCATCTTTGGTGATAGTGATCCGGGTATATCACATCAAGACACATCTGCATCTTTAACAGAGACAACAACGATATCAGAAACAATATCAGAATCAACATCAGGATCAACTCCTGAGGGAACGAAAGAAACTAAAGGATCTGTTGAAGAGACTGCTGAGACTGAAACAACAACAGAAAAAGAAACTGAAAGTGAATATGATGATCCGGTCTTCAGATACCTGTATTCAATAAAAGACATAGATACCATGATCCTGGTCATAGGCGACCAGTATACAAATAATAGTGCAGTTCTATATTATTATGAAAAAGTAGACGGAGAATGGGTCTGCCAGCTGAGCGATGATGCATGGGTTGGGACAAATGGATTTTCAAACTCGACATATGAAGGTGACCGCACAACTCCGGTGGGATGTTTTGAAATGGGCGTGGCATTTGGCAACTATCCTGACCCCGGAACTGAATTGGAATGGATAGATGTAAATGAACATCTGTACTGGGTGGATGACAACACAAGCGAGTATTATGATCAGCTGATCGATGACAGGGAAGTCCCGGATGATGCATGGAACAGCGGTGAGCATCTGATAGATTTTGGAGAATATTACGGTTATTCAATATATATAGCAGTCAATCCACCATATGAGACTTCTGCGATATTTCTTCATAATGATGGCGGAGCAACCGGAACTGCCGGCTGCGTTGGAATCCCTGAAATAAGCATGGAATGGATACTTAAGAATATTAAACCTGATACACGGATCACGATCGTGGAATATGAAGATGACCTTGACCATATCAATGATCTGAGGGGGAGATAAAAATGACTGATGTTCTGAGTAGTGTCTGGCCTGAATGGCATGTGGTCAGAGTACTGGGAAAAGGTTCATATGGGATAGTATATGAGGCTGAAAGAAATGATGCCTCGGTCAAAAGCAGTGCTGCGATAAAAGTTATCACCATTCCTCAGAACGAAACAGAAGTTTCAACACTTTTGTCAGAAGGACTTACGGTTGATAATGCCAAAACATATTATAGGGGCATTGTTAACGAATTCGTAAGTGAAATAAGGATAATGGAATCCTTAAAAGGGGTTCAGAACATAGTCAGTGTTGAAGACTACAAAGTTGTTGAAAAGACTGATCGCCTGGGCTGGGATATTTATATCAGAATGGAGCTTCTTACTTCATTCAATGATTATCTTGCAGATCATCCTTTCACAGAGAATGATATCATCGATCTGGGCATAGACATGTGCACCGCTCTCGAACGATGCTCGCGTCTGAACATCATTCACAGAGATATAAAACCGGAAAACATATTTGTTAACAATTTCAGGGATTTTAAGCTTGGTGATTTTGGGATCGCCAGAAGGCTTGAAAATACCACAAACGGCATGTCGATCAAGGGAACTTATAATTACATGGCACCTGAGATTGAAAGAGGAGAGAAGTATGATTCATCAGTGGATACATACTCGCTTGGTCTTGTCCTGTATAAACTGGCAAATGATAACAGACTCCCATTTCTGAGTGCAGCGGATCAGATGAACCCCAATGCCAGGGTAAATGCCATAAGAAGAAGACTTAATGGAGAACCGCTTCCTCCTCCGTGCAGAGCATCATTCGAGCTTGCCCAGATCATAGGACTTGCATGTCAGGCAGATCCTAAAAAACGATTTGGCAGTGCAACAGCAATGAAAAATGCCCTCATATCCATAAGAAGGGACCAGAGGACAAGGCTGGTAGCCGCACCTGCTTCCATATCTGGTCGTTCACAGGATATGCAAACTGTGTCATTACAGCAAAACATATACGGCGAAACGCCGCAGGTAAATAAACGCAGCCCGGTAAAGGTCGTCATACCGATCATTATCGGAGCAGCTGTTTTAGCGCTGCTCGCTGTAGCAGCAGTATTGTTTATTCCGTCACTTTCAAAAGAAAAAAAAGCAGCCTCCGTTCTGATCGAAGAATCAGCCAGTGAAGAGCCCGGAACTGTTTTGGAAGCATCAACGGCAGAACCTGCAGCGACTGCGGAAGAAACGGCTTCCGGTTCCGAAACGGCAATTGGCAGCAGCGCTGAAACAACCACAACTGTGCCTGAGACAACACAAAGAGAATATACAGTTGGTGAAGTGATCAAATTTGGTCATTATGAACAGAACGATGTAACTACAGATGGAAACGAGGAAATTGAATGGATAGTTCTGGATGTGCAGGATGAAGGTATCCTTGTCATCAGCAGGCTCGGACTTGACGCCCAACCATATGACACAACAGGAAGTAAGAAGGTCACTTGGGAGCAGTGTACTCTAAGACAGTGGCTGAACGGATATTTCCTTAATACTGCATTCAGCCCTGACGAGCAGACCAGGATACGAGATGCCTTTGTGCCTGCTGGTGCTAATCCCAAACATACAGACAGAGGCGCCGGTAATGATACATGGGATAAAGTATTTCTGCTTAGCATTACTGAAGCACAGAACTATTTCAGTTCAGATGCCGATAGAAAGATCCAGCCTACCAGCTATGCCATATCAAGAGGCGCAAAATACTGCAATAACAAAGATAACCAGGGATATGGATATTGGTGGTGGCTGAGGAGTCCCGGAAGAGATGAAGATTATGCTGCGCTTGTATACCCCGAGGGACCGATAGATTATACCGGATATCATTTCAATGATACGGAAAATGTAGTAAGGCCAGCAATGTGGTTATCAAAATAGAGCTTGGAGTTTTTATGAACAGATACGCATTATCATATGCATGCATAAGTGATGCCGGACGCACCAGATCATTGAATCAGGACAATTATGCGTGCGATGGAACATATATGAGCATATCCGGCCCTGTACCGGTCTTTCCGATAATTGGAGATGCAGACACACAGAGGATACATCTTTTTGGCGTTTTTGACGGAATGGGCGGGGAGGACTGCGGCGAGATCGCGTCGTTTCTAGCTGCTCAGAAGGCAGCTTTCTATAATTTCTACGGAGATGTAGAGTACGAAATCAGAGAATTGTGTATGAGCACAAATGACACAATTTGCCAATATACCAGAGAACACGATGAGGTATTTTCAATGGGCGCAACAGCCGCAATGGTCGCATTTGCACCTGAAAAGATCGTGATCTGCAATATAGGTGACTCGAAGATCTTCAGATTTTCAGACAATATGCTAAGACAGGTATCTACGGATCATCTCATGTTTGCACCGCATGGACATAAGCCCCCTCTTTCACAAAATCTGGGGATACCCAAAACTGAGCTTATAATAGATCCATTTGTTGATGTGTGTCCATATAAAGACGGAGATATTTACCTGATCTGCTCAGATGGACTTACTGATATGCTTAAAACATATGAAATACAGGAATTATTAGCCGAATATAATGTCGGACTTGGATCAACAGCTCAGAAACTGGTGGATCTGGCTAAGGCAAATGGCGGAAAAGATAACATAACTGTGATATTGATCAACGTTAAAGCATGAAAAATATAAAAGCCCTAATATTGATAATGCTCATGGTCATTGCAGCTATGACCGGATGCGGGAAAACAGAACCTGTGACTGAGACCGGAACCTCTGCCACGACAGCAGATACTAAAGTGGCGGAATCAACAACTGAGACCGAGACCAGCACAGAAACTGTGACTGAAACCGAAAAGGAAACCGAGACAGAAACCGAGACTGAGACTGAGAGCGAAACTGAGTCTTCAATCTCACCCGAAGAAATAGAGCAGATGGAACAATTGCAGCTGGGACTCAGATATGCATCTGCAGTAGGCAGAGTATCACTGGATCAGGAACTATTTGAAACTCATTTGGGTGAAGTAGGAAGAAGTCTGGCTGAACAGTTGGGAGAAATATCTGGGTATCAGCAAAATATACTGGAAGCATGCGCCGATACGCCTCCTGCCGGACCGCATTACTGTGCTGCATGGGTCAGCAGTGTTTATGAAAACGCCGGCATTTACGGAGTCGGCGGCAATGCAAATGACATGTGGGATGAATACTGTTATTCCAGTGATATATCAGAACTTGAACCGGGAATGATAATAGCAACACTTCATTCCAGAACAGATCAGGATTCTGATGGATATATATATGGCCATTGCGGAATCTATATAGGCAGCGGGTATGTGATACAGAGTACAACGGTCGAAGGAGAAGGCAGAAAGGTCATAACAAGCATAGATGACTGGATAGAACGTTATGATCCATATGGTACAGTAAAATGGGGATATCCCGCTAATTAAATGATATAGGAGAAAAGCTTTGAACGAGAACATTTTAAACAAAGTGTGGCCAGAGTGGAAAGTCACCAGAGTGCTGGGAAGAGGGTCATACGGAATAGTTTACGAGGCTGAACGCAGGGATAGCATGATCGGTACAAAAGCAGCGATCAAAGTTATTTCTGTACCTCAGGATAATGCAGAGATCGATTCTTTGCGTTCTGAAGGAATGACAGAGGAGAATGCTAAAAGCTATTTCCAGCAGGTTGTCGATGACTTTATTGGCGAGATCCGGATAATGGAATCATTTAAAGGCGTCCAGAATATCGTCAGTGTTGAAGACTATAAAGTAATTGAGAAAAAAAACGGGATCGGCTGGGATATCTATATCCGGATGGAACTGCTGACTCCTTTTAATGCTTATTTAACAACTCACCAGATGAGTGAACAGGATATCATCAGATTGGGTATCGATATGTGCACTGCACTGGAGCTGTGCGCAAAAAGGAATGTAATACACCGGGATATCAAGCCTGAAAATATATTTGTCAACTCATTTGGGGACTTTAAACTTGGAGATTTCGGTATAGCCAGAAGGCTGGAAAATGTTTCTGGCGGACTTTCCATGAAAGGAACATTCTTTTATATGGCACCCGAAGTGGAAAGAGGGATACCTTACGATGCAAGAGTAGATATTTATTCGCTCGGTCTTGTTCTTTACCGCCTGGCTAACAATAACCGGCTGCCATTTCTTTATACAGAACAGCAGATCGCTAATCCGAACGAACGTCAGGAAGCTGTCAGACGCCGACTAAGCGGAGAACCTCTTCCGCCACCTTCAGGAGTGTCAGGGATTCTGGGACAGATAATTTTATGTGCATGCAGTTTTGATCCGGCAAACAGATTCGGTTCAGCAACAGCAATGAAAAATGCCCTGCTGGCTGCCAGGAACCAGGCCGCTGCACCAGGCACCCCTCCACCTGTCTATATAGGCGGCAGTGGTCCATATGCGGGAATGCCATCGCAGAAGAATAATTTAGCCGGAGCTGGGAAACCGCCAAAAAAATCAGGTGGTTTATTGGTACCGATAATAGCTGTAGCCATAGCAGCTGCTTTGATAATTGCCGCCGCAATTATAGTTATCCCTCGGATCATTGGAGATGATGGCAGCAAAAAAGAATCTGTAGCTGTTCAAATAGAGAATACAGAAGTAACGGAACCAACCGCGCAAACAGAGACTACGACTGTTATGCCTGAAACAACCACTGCGGCTGAAACAGCAACAACCCAGACAAAAGCAGCAAACGGATCAGTGCAGATATCTACACAGCAGACCACTGCTGCGCCGGAGACAACAACTCAACCGCATGAGATTGAGATAGGAACAGGTTCAAATGCTGCAACTCCGGCAGCAAATGCAGAAGACTATGCGCAGGAGACCAAATATGGTTCAGCTGACATGACCATAAATATTCCGGATCTTCAACCCGGCGATGTAGTGCAGCTGGGAAATTATGAGCAGGATAACAATTTCTCAAACGGCGCTGAACCGGTTGAGTGGGTCGTGCTGAGTGAAAGTGAAGATGAAGAAGGGGTGTATCTATTGATCAGTAAATATGGTCTTGATGCAAAACCATATGACAACACCGGAAACTGCAGTTCTTGGGATAATTGTTCACTCAGAACCTGGATGAACGGTGATTTCTATAATTCACTATTCAGCAGTGCAGAAAAGAAGATAATTTCCAAAAGCGGTGTGACTAACGATCATGTGTTTCCTCTCAGATATGACCCCAGCGGTGACGCCGGTGTAACGTATTTTATGCAGTCGGCAAGTGCCAGGTCGTGTTATGCAACTGCATATGCAATAGCAAACGGTGCCTGGGTGACAAAGGATAATGGGCATAGCCCGTGGTGGCTCAGAAACATGGTTGATGGCACAAATAACGCATACATGGTAAAGAGTACCGGCGAAATTGGCGATAATGTTGTAACAAACGGAGCAAGCTCTGCAGATATAGCAGATCATACTCTTGTAACAGTCAGACCTTGCATATGGATAAAACAGCCATAATAAAGTTAGTTTTTGATGAAATCTGCGGATATAGATAATGAAACTAATGGCAGATTTTAAAGGAGTAATCATCATGAAAAAAACTATATTGATAAACATACCCATGACGGCAAACATTCAGCGGACTGTTTACGGCAGCAATGACAGGTCCCTCCCGGCTCTTCAGGAACCCCTGTATTATCCTGTTTCGGCCTTGCTGGCTAAGACAATGCAGCCTGGTGATCAGATCAAGGCTGTCATGATCACAAAGCACAGTGCATATTCACGGAGCGAAGAATTTGCAGATATCTTTGTGCAGGAACTTAATAAGATCAATGAAAACATCGGTGCCGATATCACATATGAATTACTTGAATCTGAATTCGCCGAAGACAAGTATGTACATGACAAGCTAATGTACGAGCTTGTGGATCACATTGAAACAGGCTCTACGATCATTGCTGACGTGACATTCGGACCTAAGGACCTGCCGATCGTTATTTTCACTGCACTCAACTTTGCAGAAAAATTCCTGAGGTGTGATATTGAGCATATCATATATGGACAGGGGGTTTTTAAGGATGGGGAGATCGTAAATACAATGATCTGCGATTTCAGTCCCCTTTATGCGCTTAAGTCTCTTACGGACACCATCAAATGCGATGATCCGGAAAAGGCCCGGCAGATTCTTAAAACAATAGTTTCTTTATAAGGAAATAAATGGAAAACAGAAACAAAAAACTTGAAGAACTTGCTGCAAAGATAGACAGCAGTTGTTTCTTTTCACTTGATCCTGAAAAGGATATCTCTCTGAGAGAACGTGAAAAGAACAGACTGATTGAACTGTTGTATGAATACCAGATGCTTCTGGACAGTAACTCGCTCGAGGAGATGGGACTGGAATTCATGGAGGTTTTTGCCGGATGCATAAAATCTTATGTGCCCGGCACTTACCCTTTTACTCATTATTTCAATGTGGCTTTTAAAAACAGAAAGAGCAAAAAGTTCGCAGAGGAAAAGGTGGATGATTTTACCGGCGGAGTCAGGATGTCACGTAGCGTGAAGAGCAGGGTGTACTTGATCGCCAAGTATCTTGACAGTCATCCAGATGTTCAGCCGGCGGAGTTGTTACAGCTCATTGAAGAGTATAGTGAAGAATTCGGAATGACCGGGGATGAGTTAAAAGAGGCCATTTATCTGTACTATAATTCACATGCAGAAAGGCTGGATGCTCCCATATCAGAAGATGATGGAGAAGATACGCTTCAGAATCTGATACCTGGCAGAGGTGATTTTACAGACCGGATAATGGATAAGGATCACATGTTTCATGTCATTGATGTGCTGGAGGAATGCTACCTGGAAAAAAGAACTGATGCAAAACCTGTGATCAGCGCATATATTACCAGCATGCTATCAGAACTATATGATTCAGACCCCGATTATCTCGAGTATTCACAGCAGAAAGAGTTCTTTGATGATACTGTATATTCAATGATCACAAGGATAGAGCGGCCGCTCCAGCTGAATGAGATCCAGAAGTATCTGAACAGGACTAATATAACTAATACAGTTAAAAATTTCCTTTCCCAGGTCAAGGAAAGGCTAACGGAGTAAAAATGAAATATTGTAATAACTGTGGAAATCAACTGAAAGATGAAGCATCATTCTGCACCCGCTGCGGAGCAAGACAGCCGGATATTCCGGACATGTCCACTCCCATACAGCCAGAGACACCAGCCTTTCAACATGTACTTATCCCACAGAAAGAAATAAAACCGAAAAAAACGAAGCAAGTGAAAGAAAAGGGTGAGAAGAAAAAAACAGCAGCCCTTCCGGTAGTGATCGTCGCAGCAGCAGTGAGCATAATAGCCATTGCTATTATTTTGTTTGTGTTATTAATGCCGGATAAGGCAGATCAGGTCATTTCATCTATTGGAGGAAATAAGAGCAGCAATAATGCCAGGGAAAGCATGTCCGGATCCCCGGCTACCGGCATAATGCTGAATGTTTCCAGAAAAACACTTTCCAAGGCAGAAACCTTTACTCTTGAAGTATCTGCGCTTCCTGCCGGCAGTGAAATGACCGATGTTACATGGTTCTGTTCAGATGATTCAGTTGCAACAGTGTCAGATGGTGTTGTTACAGCAGTAGAAGAAGGTAAAGCATACATCCTTGTTTCTGATCAAAAGGGTAATGCAGCTGTATGTCTGATAACCGTTGGTACAAACAAGCAAGATAATGCGCTATCCGGATTTGGAGATTTAAGTACCAGATTGGTATCAGTTTCAGGCACGAAGCCAAACAATAATGTATTGACACTTGGTGGGGAAAATATGACAGATAAGTCCCTGCCTAAAAGCATCTCAGCCGGTGGATACATCATGGACAACGGCTATATAATCACTGCTTCCAATGTTGCAGACCATCAGGAGAACCTTGTTGTCACTATGCCTGATGGTACGAATGCTGCAGCCAGGCTCATCTCTAATGATGTAAGCAGGAACATAGCGATCCTTGAAATAATAGGGCATATGGACCTCTCCGGTGAAGATGCGTCAGATGAAGAGAATGTTGGATCTGTTCAGACAATATCATCAGACATCGGGTTTACAAAAACAGATATCCTTCCAAATGAGGGTGATACGTTATATGTCATAGGTTTCAGCGGACCTTATCAGGATGAGGCAACAGTAAGAGAGGTTAAATATGTCGATACTATAGAGCAGGATGGAGACAGGATCCTGGTTATAGAATCAGATGAGGATGTGCCGGGCGGATTGATTACCGATATGGATGGAAATGTACTTGGAATAAGCATGCTCAGCCTGTCCTCTGAAGAACGAAATCTGGCTCTGTCTGCAGACGATCTGGAAAGATCAGTAGAAACTCAGATAGATAAAGTAAATCAGGATGTTTTTGCCATAGAGGAGGTGCCGGCAGACGGACGAAGCAATATATATCTGGATGCTGCAGAAGCTGCCTATGATATTGATGTCAATGACATTTTCGGACAGTATGACAGCGATAACTGGTGGAGAGCGGAAACAATTTCGGAGAATACCGGAATGCAGTTCACGATCTCACAGAGAGCTTCGGATATTATAATGCTGAAATATAGTGCGCCTGAAAATACTGCATCAGAATTCATCTTTTCATTCGGTTCGGGCGAAAGATCCAAGGCCATAGCTTATACTGACCAGGGAGAATATGAATGCTTAATGAACCGGCATTCTTTTAAGTCAGGTGAACAGGGTGAGATCGTTCTGTATTTTGAAGGGATAAAAGGTGAACTGCAGAAGATAGTGATAGATAACGTTGTCAGTGAAGAAAACGGTCTGCTTGAAATTGAATTCGAGACTGAGAATCCTATGGATGAAATAATGGACTTGGTCCTCGCAGAACGCCGAAAAGCCATGGCAGAAGCATATAAGGAAATCCTGGAGGAAGACCGTGACTGGTTGGAAGTATCTGATGAAAAAGTCAGCTCATCATTGGGCTATATAAGCAATAAAAAAATAGCATTTGCCGACATAACCGGAGATGGACTGGACGAGATGATCATTGAAGCCGACCCGGGTGATGGCGTTAGCAATTCAAAAGAATTTTGCAAATCATATGAAGTATATGGATATTCAGAGGGCAAAGTAAGCTTGCTGTATGTTTCAGAAAGCAGATACGGTGTGGATGATTATGTATACATGCTTCCTGATGGAACTCTGGGATTTGCTTTTTATTCAGGAAATGCAGGTCAGGGTTCATATTCGAATATTAAATTTGAGAATTCACAATTGATAGAAACTGATTACGGATATTTAAAGTTTGTATATGACAGCAACGGCAGGACGACCGGATATGAGTTTCTTTATCTGGAAAACGGAAAAGAGAATATCATCTCCTTCAAAATGGATCAGAATGGAGAAATTGATGATTTCGACAAGTATTGTGAATTAATTAATCAGTGGTATGGAATAGCATCTGATCATTTGGGTCATAAGCTTGACAGCCTGACATGGACCGAAACCATTGCCTATCTGGATGAGATCATAAACGGATAAAAAAGTGAAAAACAATGAAGAAACTAATTAGCATATTACTGATAATAAGCCTGACAGCAGCCATATTTGCCGGCTGCGGAAATAGAGCAGACAGGATGAATACGCTCAAGTCCAATATTGCAGCGGTGCATACTCCGGACGGACGTGTGGGCACAGCCATAGTGCTTGATGACGGAAAACTGATCGTCCCGTTCCATCTCGTGGATCTCACGGATATATATGGGCAGGAAAAAGACCGGTCGTTCAGGATCATATATTCTGATGGAAGTGAAGCTCAGGCAGAACTGATAAGCAATGATGCATATTCGGATGTTGCGATCCTTACAACTTCAACCGAATCTGAAAGTGCCGCCCAGACCGGTGTTTCCACAAATAGTTTCAAAGCCCCCAAGGCTGATACAGAACTGTTTGTTGTGGGAGTAAACGGGGCTGGCGAAATAGAGGAAATACCCGTTTCATTAGTAAAGAGCGTTGAAAAGGATGAGACTGCTGCGCTGGTGATTGAAAGCAGCTCACTTGAAAACGATCAGTACTCTGGAGCACCAATCGTAGATGCAGACGGAAACATATACGGACTTTTCATGGCAGGAACAGATGAGGGAATGGGAGTAGGAGTATCCGGCGAAAGTATTCAGACAGTGGTTGATACTCTGAACCAAAGAACAGAGCCTGTTCTGAGTTCGGCCAATGATAGCAGGTCTAACATTATTTCTGATGTACTCGAGGAAGAGTTTGCCATATCTTCTGAAGAAGCAAACAAGATCCTTTATGGCAGCAGATGGCTCTCTGCGTCTGCGGATGTGTCAGATGTACATTTCAGTGTTGATCAGACTGCAGGAAGCCTGATCCGGCTGAAATATGAATGCCTGAATACGGATCCGTTATTTACATATGAACTGGGGAAAGACGGAAATGCAGTTGCTGTGTGTTATACCGGAGACAATGAATATCACTATGATTTCCCGAGAACGTATATTCGCGGAGGCGACAGGGGAGAGATACTGCTGCATTTTATTGAACTTGAGAAAACGGTTGGAACAGACTCCATAAAAGCGTTGGCGATAAAGTCCCAAAGAGAAGAAAATGATGCAGAGATCATCTTAAATTTTGATAAAAGTTTTTCGACTGATTTAATAAATGCTGAGGAAAGCTCCGAATCTATAGGATCAGAGTCTGAATCAGGATCAGAAACTGAATCCGGATCTGCAGCTGCAGCAAAGGCTCTGAAAAACTTCTTGATTGAAAATGATGATATCAGCAATGTGATCATAGATGATCTGAACAGCGATGATCTGATTGACATGATATATACAGTGAAAAAAGAAAATACGTCGTTTTCACCTGCATTGATCAGTATATACACTCATATTCTGATCTATGATAATGGTCAGCTGGTCGAGCCTCAGGGAGTAAGCTATGATCTGGGTCAAAAAAAAGAATTTTCTCAATATAATTGTGCAATCTTTTATGGAACGGGCAGAGCTTGGGAAGGCGGATCAGATGCTTTATGCATGCTTGAAGGAAAACTGAGAGTGTACTGCTGTCAGGCGTTTACGGGCAGAAAGACACTTGATACATATGAATACCTTGACGGGGATCTGGTAATGACCGAATCAATCTCAGGGGAGTATATAAATGGTGTTGTAAATGGCACGTATCAGAAGGTTGATGAAGGTCCCACTGACGCGTTGATCAAAGAAAAAGTGGAAAACAGTGACTGGGTATATACAAATTATACTTATGATATAAATGATATTGCCGGGATAGATGTTGAAACAAATACCAATTTATTAACTGTTGAAGAAGCCATTGCCTATCTGGATAATATCATCGGAATGGATAAAAACGGATCTTCATCCATGACTGAAGAAGAATTGATCAACATGCTAAATGGCGAAGAACTGTTTGAATCAACACTTGGCAATTACGATATTACAGATTACGTGTTCAAAAATTCGTCTTTATTAATGCCTAAGGATTCTCCTTTCAGGCATGGATCTTTTGACAGTAATGACATAGAATCAGTTGAAGAACTTTTGTTGAATAGTCTTGCAGCGCTTGGAGGAAAGTTCTTAGATCTTTCTTTATATGATATTAATAGGGAAGATGGAGGAAACACTGATAGGATCCTGATCTCAGATTTTGAATGGCTGTTGAGAAATATACTGAATATCAATGATACGGATATTGAAGACATTAAGCAGGACATCAGTGATGATAAGTTAAATAATGATTATCAAAGTCTGGATATTACAGGTCAGTATCTGGAGGTGTATACAGGACCCGGATCAGCTTATAGCGGAAATAAATATGAGAAAATGGAGGTTGATTCGGCATCGGTTGCAGGTGACCGGTATGATGTTTCAGTAACATATACATTTGTATCTGACTCTAACAATTCAGATAAAGAGACAGTTAAGGTAGATTATCAGTTGAAAAAGAAAACGGTTGACGGAAAGGACTACTGGACCTTCCTCTCATTCAATATAGAATGAAAAAAGAATCAACAAAAGAAATTGCATCAAAAATACAGGACCTTCTGACAGTATGCCTGGCAAAGGCATTTGATCTTGCGCTGTCAACTTCCGATAGTCCATACTGGTTCTATTACTTTGTCCAGGAAGAGCTTATGCCGGATCAGAAGTTCCCCATTGCAAGAGCGGGTCAGCAGACAGTATATGATCTGGATTTTCAGGCGCTGATGAAGATACTGTTTTACAGGAGGAGATATGCCCTTAAGATACTTAGCTTCTTTGGACGGGAAGAACTGATCTCAAAAGATCCAAAAAAGAAGACCCCTTTTGAGCGCACACTTGGAAGACTTATCAATGACTACCGGAATCAGATCGCGGCACATGTCAGCGCGGACAAGATTCAGGATAATATAAAAGGCATTAATTCCAAAGCAGGATATGACTATGGAAATGCCATCCTGGACATGACCAGTGTAGCGCAGGTTTTCAAAGCTATCACGGATGAAAAGGGTGTCAGTTACTATAAGCAGATAAAAGATCTTTCTAAGGGAACAAGACCGGTTTGGCCCTGGATCGTGACTGGAGCGGCAGCTTTTATTCTGATTTTGGCTGCAGTCATAATTATTCCATTGGCAGCAAAACCCGATACTCCTGAACCGGAAACGAATATCCTGGATATAAAAGACAATGATATCGGTGATGATAATTCCAATGAGATAGCCAGAGAATTCTTTTTCAAGGCAAAGGATATTGCAGCCAGAGGATTATTTGAAGAATTCAGTTCAATGTTTGAACCGGGGTATACAGAAGAGGAAATCCGTTATATTTATGATCGTCTCCGTGAAGGCGATTATAAAAAAGAAATGGATACGATCAGCAGTTTTGTTTATACCGATGATGAAATACTGGCATACCAATGGATCGGAGAAGAACAGCCTGCCAGCAGATGGTTCCTGAAAAGAGTGGACGGAGAATGGAAGTTCGGCGCGAAAGTTTCTGATAATCTCCTAAAACTCAGATATGATAAGCTTTCAGATAAGCTTAGAGAATACTTTAACATTGCGCCGCGTGCCATATGGATCAGTGAGGACTATGAGAATCTTTTTGAGGTTCCCATGTCTGAAGGAGTATACATAAAGGTCTATGCAGTAACAGAGAACATTGTTGCTTGTTTCCTGTTCAACGGCACAGACGAGACCGTCCGAAGCATCAAGTTAAATAACACTGTTATCAATTACAGCAGTATTGACGATGCCGGATCCGGAACCTTGTATATTGATAAAAGCAGTGATAAATATGCAATGAACTGCGAGATCGCTCCTGATGGAATAGCTCCTGTGATTATTACAATTGATCCTGATGACATATCCACAGATGTTGATCTGTCCGATCCTGAGAACATCATTTTCAAAATAAAGACAGATCTCGAGTGGAGTGAAAATGCTGATGGAATAGAATAAATTATTTTGTAAAGTTAGTTTTTCTGACTGATTCCCCATATGTATCTTAAGAAAGATGCATATGGGGATTTTTTAATTAAGGAGGATAAAAACTATGAAAAAAACAATTAAAACAATGATGATCTTAGCAGCGGCAGGAATAATGGTCATGATAACAATGGCGCTTACCGGATGCGGTACAAAAACGATCGACCTGAACAAGTATATCAGCGTTGAGTTTGATGGTTATGACGGCTATGGAAACGCTACAGTTGTATTTGATGATGAAGCATTTATGAAGGATAATGCCGGTTCAGTTAAATATTATTCGGCTGATAAGGAAGAACTGCAGATGATCAATAATCTTCGTGGGGTAGTTAAAGAACAGTTTTTTGTAGCTCAGCTTCGAGAGTGTATAGGATTCAGGCTCGATAGCAGCAATACACTTCACAACGGTGATGTGGTAACGATCAAATGGAACTGCAATGATGAGAAGGCTGATAATTCTTTTCATGTCAAGTTTAATTATTCAGACATGCCATTTGTAGTAAATGGACTTGATGAGGTAAAAGAGTTTGATCCTTTTGAGGATATCAAAATATCAGTAAGTGGTTTTTCTCCTGATGGCAGTCTGAATATTGTGCCGGGTAAATACAGCACATTGAACTATATGGCGAGCAAGAGTTCTGGTCTTAGCAATGGGGAAACAATTGTGATCTCAATAGACAGTAGTTTCGATTTTGAGACCATGATAGCAAGATACGGGGCTATTCCATCCAAAACTGAAATGACATATACAGTTGAAGGGCTTGGGCACTATGTCAATGATATCGATGAAATTCCAAAAGATTTGTATAACAAGATGGATAAACAGATGCTTGACGAATTTTATGCTACCGCTGAAAGGAACTGGGAACACGGAGTTGAAGATATAAACTCCATAAACAATGTAGGCAATTACATGGTCACTCTTAAAGAAGGCGTAACTCGTAATCCTCATAATTATTTGTACTATGTTTACAAGGTAAATATTGATACAGAAGACGGAGAGTTTACTTATTATTGGTATGGTTATTTTACCGACATCATGATCCTTGAAGACGGGACATGTACTGTAGATATAAGTGGATATACTGTTTCAGAATCAAGCTCATTTTTTGGATTAACCGATGGGGATTATCTGAAGTGTGATGCAAACCATTATGTAGCCGGTTTTAAAGAAATAGATTCGCTATTCAATAAACAGATAGTGTCAAAAAGCGATCTGTATGAGTATAAGTCAACCATAACTGAATAATCACATAATATTATCTATGCTGGAATGGCCGGCGCAGCGTTTATCGCCGGACTCAGCGGGATTATTGGGAAAAAACTGAGAAGAAAAAACAGATAAAAAGTTAGTTGACGGTCAATTCTTCCCATATCTATTTCAGAAAGAAAGATAACTGGAATCAAGAGGGGAGAATTGACCATGTTAAACATCAGTAAAAACAACACAGAATTATTAAGCAGAAGCATGTATGACTGCCTGGCAGAGAATGCTGACCAGATCATGGATAAGTATGCAATGGAATACTTCAACATCCATTACACATATAAAAGACTTTTTGACATGATCAAAGGTGTCAGAAAGGCACTTACTTCATGTGGTATCAGAAGAGGCGACAGAGTGGCGATCGCGGCCATTACGACACCGGAAACAGTTGCACTGACTTACGCATGCAGCGCGCTTGGGGTATCGTTGATAATGCTGGATGTAAGGTATAACGCATCTGAGATAATCGAGATATGCAGAAAGAATGACGTAAAAATGCTTTTTGACATGGACTGGAATGTAAGGGATCTTAAAGCTCAGATGAAAAACATCATGGACTTGATGGTCGTAGTTGTTTCACCGGTAGAAAGCATGCCTGCTTTCGTCAGATTTGGAAGAAGGATGGGAAATATATTTCAGAGAAAAACATTTGCTGAGAATGACATCCTGTTTAGCTGGAACAGTTTCATCTGCATGGGTGAATCAGCCGGGGATGAAGGACAGAACTGTCATGACGGAGATACGGAGATATGCTTCTCTACAAGCGGAACAACCGGGAAGAGAAAACTGGTCGTACTGACAAATAATAGGATAAATCTCGCTGTCAGCCAGCATTTTATTCCGGAATTTTCACTTTCAGCAGAGAGAAGTTTTCTGTCAGTCATGCCGATATTTGCCTGCTACGGAATGGTTACTTCTGTTCATTGCCCGCTTTGCCTTGGCATGGAAATGATAATATACCCGATCTTCAACTGCGATAAGATCCCTCAGATCATTGCATCTAAGAAACCCGACTATTTTGCAGGTGTACCGGCATTCTATGAAAAGATGCTCACATCCAAATACCTTAAAGATGCGGATCTTTCATTTTTAAAAGGGCTTCTGTCAGGCGGCGAAAGCATTTCGGCTGAGAAAGAGACCAGGATCAACACTTTCCTGAAAGAGCATGGATGTAATGTAAAGCTTAGTCAGGGTTATGGAATGACAGAAGTTGCAGCAGGAGTATGTCTTCAGAGAGAAGAAGGATATGAAGCAGGAACTGTCGGCGGAGCATTTGGTTATGCCTCAGTAAAGATTGTAAAGCAGGGAACAACTGAGGAGGCTGCTCCCGGAGAAAATGGTGAGATATGTCTAAATACACCATGCATGATGACAGGATATCTTGGAGATCAGGATGCAACAGATGAAGTTATTAAACTTCATGATGACGGCATTAAGTGGATCCATACCGGAGACATCGGTCATTATACAGAACTTGGAAATCTGCAGATTGAAGGACGTATAAAGAAAATGATGGTAACTGAAAACGGAACCAAGATCTTCCCGAACTATATCGAAGGAAAGATCACCGATCTGGACTGTGTATTTGACTGCGCAGTTGTGCCAATGAAAAAAGATGGCGGGACTTGTGTAAACAGGATCAAAATATATGTTGTCCCCGAAATGAAGGAAGATACTACCGAAAAAAGCATTAAGAATATGATCTGTAAAATGTTTGAAGCCGATAATTACAGATTTATTGCAGGCGGTGATATTGAGATTATAAGGTCAATTCCGGTTACGGGTTTTGGAAAGCATGATTATCAGAAACTGCAGGAAATGGCTGCATGATATAGTTCTTTATTTAAGCTCTCCCCAATCTCCCTGTTGCGTCCTTCCCTGGATGCGGCAGGGAGTTTTTTAAAAAAAATTATATTTAAAAATTAGTTATGACCGTTAACTGCCTATATACATCTTGTAAGAAAGATAAGTAAAAGAGGAGAGCGGTCATGGAAAACAAAGTCATCAATTATAAAAAGGATTCAAGTACAAGCCTGGAATACATTCTCAGCATTCTTGTTGTGTCGACTGCCCTGATCATTATGGTCTCTCTGAATTATGAAGCAGCTAAGTTAATTTCCAATGTATTGGGAATAGCCGGTTTTAATGTGATATTTGTCGTACTTAACGCAATGGCAGTAATAACGGTCGGAACAAATGGCGTGGTAATTTACAAAATTATGCCCAACATAATGATCCGCCCTTCATACGACGAAGAATCAAGCAGAATGATAGCAACTTATGAAAACATTACAGATATCACCATTAACGGGAATGAAGAACTGAAAGGCTATCTGATCCCGGGTGAAGATCACGGAACAGTCCTGATCTATTTCGGAGGTATTGATGAAACTGCTGCATGTAGTGCGATCAGGCTTTTCGATCAGCGCAAAAGCGGACTGCTGGACATCAGCTGTGACATTGCAGTTGTTGACTGGCCTGAATATGGACAGAGCAGCGGAAAAGCTACGTCAGATACTCTGAAACAGGCTGCAGTAGATATTGTCAGATATTTTCAGGTAAGCCATGAAAAAGTCATCATCATGGGATACAGCATGGGAACAGGATATGCGGTTTATGCAGCTAACGTGTGTAACTGTGATGATCTGATCCTCATATCTCCTTACTCAGACGCTTCAGATCTGTGCAACAGTGCCATCAATGTATTTCACGGCATAACCAGCAATCTCCTGAGTTACAAGCTTCCGGTTTCCGGATATGCCAGGGATGTCGAAGTATCGCCAATGATATTTGCGAGCAGAAGTGATCGAAGAGTCAGGTATTATACCTCGCTCAGACTGGCACAGAACTTTAAAAACGGTTCGATGTTTGTAAAGCTTGAAGGGCTGTCACACGGGGAAATGCCGACATCAGAAAACGTGCTCAGGATGATCACAGACAGAATAAGTTAACTAGCCCAGATCTGCCTAATGCGGATCGGCAGGTTAAACATAAATTAAACGAATAATAAAAATGGAGGATGTAACAATGGAAAACAACAATGGAAAGTCAATCGTAGGTCTTGTATTAGCAATAATCAGTGTGATCGTGACGATAATCAACTGCTGGACCGCCGGAGTGTTCTGGTTTCTGGGACTGCTGGCACTCGCAATGGGAGTGGTAGGAATTGTTCTGGCCGCGATGGGAATGAAGGAGAATGAGCATAACGGTCTTGCGATAGCAGCGCTTGTGGTAGCTATTATCGGAACAGTATTCTCCGGTATCATGTGTGTTTCCTGCAATATGTGCACATGTCTGTGTGAGAATTCGGCAGCAGCACTTGGTGCAGGCAGCATGTATGACCTTAATTCGTTCATGTACTAAATGGCGATGAGGGATCCCGCCTTCGGATAACAGGATCCGGAGGTGGGATCCGGGTAATGACCAACAAAAATTAGGAGTAAAAAGGACAAATGTTACCGGTAATTCATTTTATGGGAAGAGAAATAGGCTCATATTCGATCATGGCAGTACTCGGGCTGCTGACATGCGGAGTAGTGATAACATTTCTTGCGAAGAGAAGAAAGATCATATTTGCAAATGTGATACTTGCAATGGTCAGTGCGACAGTCGGAATGCTGATAATGAGTCATGTTCTTTACGGACTGGTAAATTACAAGACGATCGTAGAAGCAGTTAGAACCATTGGATCTATCAGTTTTATGGAATTCGTGATCAGGATCGGGACAGCCTTTGGAGGCGCAGTATTCTATGGCGGCTTTCTGGGTGGAATCCTTGGAATATATGTTTTTCTTCGGATTGAAAAAGACGTGGACAAAAATGACTTATTTGATCTGTATGCAGTATCGGTCCCGCTGTTCCATGCATTCGGAAGAGTTGGCTGTTTCCTGGCAGGATGCTGCTATGGAGTTGAGAGTCATTTCGGATTTATCGCAGAAGGCAACATTTACTCACCGGAAGTCAATGGAATATGCCGATTCCCGGTGCAGCTTGCAGAAGCAGGGCTTAACATTGTCCTTTTTGCGGTACTGATCTATCTGTTCCGCAGGAATAGCATAAGAGGATTGCTTATATTTATTTATCTCATGGTATACCCGACATACAGATTTGCGCTTGAGTTCTTCAGAGGAGATGTTCACCGGGGATTATGGTTCGGATTATCAACCTCACAATGGATAAGCATTGTACTGTTCATTATCGGTGCAATTGGTATCACAGTTAAACTATCAAATAATAAGGAGAGAAAGACATGGATAAGATCAAACAGACAGGCATTAAGTCATCGCTGATCGCTGCTACTGTTGCCGTAGGCACTGCCGGAGCAATTGTAGGGCTGACTACAACTACAGTGTTTGCCGATGAGAGCGATGTAACACCTCAGGTAATCGAGGATCAGGAAACTCAGACCGGCTCTGCGGTTTCAGTTGAAGAGGCGCAGAAGAATGCAGATTCCGCAAAAGCAGAAGCAGACGGAGCATCAGCAGCAGTTGAGGCGGCAAAAGATGATGTGAAGAATGCGCAGGATATGCTGGATGCTGCAGAGGAAGAAAAAAACAAAGCGCAGGATGATGCTCAGGCAGCTTTTGATGAGGCAAAGGAAAATGCTGAAAATGCGGACTCCCAGGCAGATAAAATGCTTGAGGAGGCAAAAGCAGAAGCCCAGGCAGCTGTAGAAAAAGCCGGCGAAGCAGATGAAGAATACGAAAAAGCAAAAGAGCAGGCGGAAAATGCAGAAAAAGAGGCTGCCAAAGCTCTTGAAGAGTGTCCGATAACAGAATCTGAGATAAGCGAAAAAGAAGATGAAGTTGCGAAGGCTTCTGAAGAGCTGGAAGAAGCCGAAGCCAAGGTTGAAGGAGAAAAGGATCAGCTGGCTCCTGCACAGGCTGAAAAAAATGAAAAAGATAAAGAACTGACAGCCGCAAATGACAATCTTAAGAAAGCACAGGCTGATGCAGACGATGCACAGGCTCAGGTTGATAAAGCCGGGGAAGAGTCAGAAAAAGCAGAAAAGGATCTTGAGACTGCAATCAGCATGCAGGAAGGAAACATAGATCTTTCTGATACAGAAGAGTATCAGAATGTCATCTCAACAGAAGAGGCTGTAGGTAAAGCTGAAGAGAATGCGGAAAAAATATCCGGGGAAGTAGAAAAAGCAAAAGAAGATCTTTCAGATGCTCAGGCTGATACTAAAGAAGCCAGGGAGGAGCTTGAAAGCGCAGAGGCTGATGAACAGGAAAAGGAGCAGGCAGTAATTCAGGCGGAAGAAGAGAAGGCAGCTGCGGATAAGGAAGAAAAGGAAGCAGAAGACAAGTATGCGGAAGCTGTTTCTGATCAGGAAAGTGCAAAAGCAGATAAAGAAACAGCTGAAAAGAACAAGGCAGATGCAGAAGAAGAACTTGAAAAGGCCATGGCTGAAAAAGATAAGGCAGACAGTGAAGCTGCAGATGCAGAAAAAGAAGCAGCCGGAGCCAGAGAAGAAGCTGAAAAGACTGCAGATGACGCAATAGAGGCTGCAAAAACTGTAAGTGATGAAAAGGAAGCAGCTGTTAAAGATGCTCAGGATGCGCTTGATAAAGCCGATGAGGCATATTCGCAGGGTGTACTCGGTCTCATAGACTGGATGCTTGCCAAAGATGACCTTTCTGAAAGCGAAATAGCAGATCTTGAGAGAGCAAGAACATTGCTCATTAACGCAACAGAGGAGGATTTCAGCAGATTTGGAAAGACTCCGAATTTCCCGGAAGAACGTAACAATAAAGTTATTGTTATCGGGGACCAGTATGATGCAACTAGCCTGAATAACATCCAGAAATCACTTCAGATAATGAAGCGCATAAACGAGCTTCGCGCAAGTGACGACAATTATGTCGGCGACATGCAGAGAAATGATGCTTATACCAACTTCTACCTGATGGTAACTGCTGAGGCAGGAGCCATGAGAGGCGCAGGTCTGCTCAATCATTCAGTCCTTAATACAAGCTGTGAGAATCTTGCATTCGGATACTCAGACCCGAATGCGGGATGGTATACAAAGGAAAAGAAGATATTTGACAGGATTAAGGGTGAACTTGGGATCACACAGATCACATCAAGTAACGATATCGCTATGATCAGGCAGGAAGCAGCAAAACAGGGGGTTGTCATAGGACACTATACAAATCTTCTGTATGCTGTGGATGAGATCATGGGAGTCGGATATACCCAGTACAATGGAACGTCCTGCTACAATGCTTCAACAGCCAGAGCAAGCATCAATGATGACAGACTATGGAACAAGCTTCATGCCTACACAATTGATGAATTTGAAGCAATTGTCAGCGAATACATGGATTCCCTGAACAAGGAAAGACTAGAAGAAGAACTTGAGAAAGCACGATCTGAAAGCGATGAAGCAGCAAATGCTCTTCAGGATCTTATTGATTCACGTGACGAGACTGTAAACGAAGCAGTCAGAAAGCAGGAAGAGGATCTTGCTTCAAAAAAAGCAGCAGCAAAGAGTGCAGCAGATAATGTTGAAAAAGCCAGAAGCGAACTTGAACAGGCTGAGAGAAATCTTGAGGAAAAGGGCCAACTGTATTCCCAGGCACAGGAAGAGGTGAGTAAGGCCGGTCAGGATCTTGAAGGGAAAAAAGCAGCTGCCGGAAAGGCAGCAGGCAGCCTGAAAGATGCTGAAGACGCAAGAGACCTTGCCGCACAGAAAACTGAAGCCCAGAAGAGCGCTGTCAAGACAGCAGAAGCTAAAGAAAAAGAAGCAGAGGACAATCTGACCGCAAAGCAGAATGATCTGACAAAAGCAGAGGAAGATCTGGCACAGGCAAAAACAGAGTATGAAGAAGCTGTAAGAAAACTCGCAGCGCTTACAGCAGTTGACAATCTGGATGAGCTTACTAAAGCTAAGGAAGAGGCCCAGGCAAATCTTAAGAAAGCAGAGGACAACAAGAGGGAAAAGGACGATGCACTTGAAAAGGCAAAACAGCAGGCGGCCGATGCAGAATCGGAAGCCGAAAAAGCCAAAGAAAATGTAGAGGCGGTTGAAAGCCGGATCAGGGA
>SVDE01000024.1 GCA_015057955.1 Lachnospiraceae bacterium
CGCTCTTTCCCTGGGACTCCTGCTCCTGTCAGACCATGTCTCGGGATCTACTGTGTCAATGGAATATACCTTTACCTTTCCGCTCTCTATCCATGGAGCGTAGACATCTGTCATGTTAAAGTTTTCAAAATCAAAGAAACGCCCGTTCTGGCAGGGTATGAAAAGTACGGGGAATCCGTCATGTCCCCATGTCTTTACTTCCATCTCTCTTTCCAGCGACGGGCTGTACCATTTATGATATGTTGTCTGCATCCTGTATCCTTTCTTTGCTGCTTACTCGTCCATGTCGGCGAGGAATTTCATCATGTCCTTTTCCCTGTCGAAAGCAGCTATGGTTATGGTGTTGCCCATTGCCTCCGCTATGGTATCCGGAAGCCTGAACACTTCAATGATATTATCTCCGTACTTATCAGCTGCGGCTTCATCCGACATTTTATACTGCCTGTGATCCCTGCGGCCGACGAATACACAGAACCGGTGATCCTTTTCTTCCACATGTGTATCACCAAATGCTACCATGTCAGCCCAGATCTTATACACGTCTGTCGAATGGGCGTAATTCATCATGTCGGGGATAAATACCCCTGCAGGTCTCATGTTTACCTCAAGGCCCACAATGTCTCCCTTGCTTCCGAGGCCGTACTGGTCTTCATCGAGGCAGAAGAATTCAAAATGCACAAACCTGCCCTTTACGCCGAACGCCTGTACCGCTGCCCTTCCGGCTTTTTTGATCTTAGCCGGCAGTGACTTCCTGATGTAACACATGGACGTTCCTTCTTCATTCACTGCATCCATGATAGATCTGAGTGTAACATTTCCGGTCTCAAACAGGATCTCTCCGTCCAGGTTTATGATGGCGTCATAGCTGTTGACAGTCGCATTTACAAACTCTTCCATGATGAACGGGACATCCGGATACTGATCCGCGCGTTCAGCCAGGAAATCATCCAGGTCTTTTTCATCCTTCAGCTTGTATGTATGTGAAGCGCCTACCCCGTTATCAGGTTTCACAATGACCGGATAGCCTATCCTCTTAATGAACTCCAGACAACCTTCCCTATCATCTACAAGATGATATCTTGCGGTGGGTATGCCCGCCTTGGCGTAACAGGCTTTCATCCTGCTCTTGTACTTTACGCGGCTCATGTCCTCTGTCCGGAATCCGGTCTTGATGTTGAAATCATCACGCAGGGCCGCATCCTGCTCGAGCCAATATTCATTGTTGGATTCAAGCCAGTCTATCTTTCCGTACTTAAATGCGAAATATGCGCAGGCTCTGTATACCTGGTCATAGTCCTCAAGTGTGTCCACCCTGTAATATTCAGTCAGTGCTTCTTTCAGTTCCCAGTGAAGTCCATCGTACCACTGGTCACCGATGCCAAGCACATTCATTCCGTTTTCTTTAAGTGCCCGGCAGAATAATCTGTAGTTCTCCGGGAAATTGGGAGATATGAAAATAATGTTCTTCATTGCATGTACCGTCAGCTTTCTTTGTCCATTTTTCATCAAATACAGTACAGAAGTTTATGCGTTATTATTAATGGAAATCGGAAAAATGTCAATTCATGATTGAATCTCTGTCCTATATAAGTTAAAGTATGGATTTGGCTGACAAGCCCGGAAAGGAAGAAAAATGGCTGATCTCAGAAAAGAAATAGAAAAGCGCCGCACTTTTGCGATCATATCCCACCCCGACGCAGGAAAGACAACTCTTACCGAGAAGTTTCTGCTGTACGGCGGTGCGATCAACCTTGCAGGTTCTGTTAAAGGCAAGGCAACGGCGCGCCATGCTGTATCAGACTGGATGGAGATAGAAAAACAGAGAGGTATCTCTGTCACATCATCTGTCCTTCAGTTTGAATATGACGGCTTCTGCATAAACATCCTCGATACTCCCGGACATCAGGATTTCTCTGAAGATACTTACCGTACCCTGATGGCAGCTGATTCCGCTGTCATGGTCATCGACGGAAGTAAGGGTGTCGAGGCACAGACCAGAAAGCTCTTCAAGGTGTGTGTCATGAGGCACATCCCCATTTTCACGTTCATCAATAAGATGGACCGCGAAGCAATGGATACTTTTGAGCTTCTCGACGACATTGAATCGGAACTCGGGATAGCAACATTTCCTGTCAACTGGCCGATCGGATCCGGAAAGGAATTCAAGGGTGTATATGACAGAAATACCAGAAAGGTCCTGACATTTGCGAACACCTTGAGCGGCACAAAGGAAGGAACCTCCCGTGAGATAGATGTCGACGACCCCGCTTTAAAGGAGGAGATCGGACCTTACCAGTATTCGGCTTTAATGGATGAGCTGGAACTCATGGACGGCGCAGGCGCCGAATTTGACATCGATCTCGTCACAAAGGGAGAACTCTCACCGGTGTTCTTCGGCTCTGCCCTCACCAACTTCGGCGTTGAGACTTTCCTGAAGCATTTCCTTAAGATGACATATGTACCGAGAGGCCGCATGTCAGACAAAGGAGAGATAGATCCGTTCAGTGAAGACTTCTCCGCATTTATCTTCAAGATCCAGGCAAACATGAACAAAAACCACCGCGACCGTATCGCATTTGCAAGGATCTGCTCCGGCAAATATGAAGCGGGCATGGAGGTAAAGCATGTTCAGGGCGGAAAGACCATGAAGCTCAATCAGTCCACACAGATGATGGCAAACGAGCGCCAGATGGTCACCGAAGCTTATGCCGGCGATATCATCGGACTCTTTGACCCGGGCATCTATTCGATAGGAGATACCCTGACAACCGCGAAGGAAACATTCCGCTTTGAAGGCATACCGACATTCGCTCCTGAGCATTTCGCCAGATGCCGCTGCATAGACTCAATGAAGCGCAAGCAGTTTGTAAAGGGAGTGACGCAGATCGCGCAGGAAGGCGCGATCCAGATCTTTCAGGAATTCAGCGGAGGCATGGAGGAGATAATCGTAGGCGTCGTCGGAGTTCTTCAGTTTGACGTCATGAAGTTCCGCATGCAGAGCGAATACAATGTTGAGGTCATTCTCGACAACCTGCCTTATGAATATATCCGCTGGATAGCAAATCCGGATGAGATTGATGTTCCATCGATCACCGGTACAAGCGACATGAAGAGAGTCGTCGACATGAAAGGCAACCCTCTCCTCATATGGGTAAATGAATGGAGCATCAGGATGACCCAGGAGAGGAATCCTGATTTGAAGCTCGAAGAATTCAGCAGAAACTGATATTCTCCGCCTATGCCCATATAAGCCAGAAGTACACATATCCGGCCAGTACTGCGGTCAGAGTATAAGGAACACCTATTCTCATGAATTCTCCGAATGAGACCTGATATCCTTCTTTTCTCAGCAGACCGACGGCTGCGATATTTGCCGATGCTCCAATGGGCGTGATGTTGCCTCCGAGTGTTGCACCTGTAAGCAGGCCAAAATACAAAAGGTACGGTTCCATGTGCAATGCTGCTGTTACGGCTGAAAGAACCGGAAGCATGGTCGCAACATAGGGGATGTTATCCACAAAAGCAGAGATCAGGACAGAGCCCCAGACAACTATAGTGTACAGCAGGAATATGTTATTGCTGCCCATCTTTACTATCAGACCGGCGAAATCATCTATTATCCCGACATTTGTAAGCCCGCCTATTACGATAAAAAGACCTGCAAGCAGTCCAAGCGTTTCAAAGTCAAGATTTTTGACAGCTGAGACTGCTTCATTTGTTTTTTTCGTTCTGATCAAGTCGATAATAACTGTAATTACAGCCAAAACACAGCATATGATCCCGTTTATCATCTGCGGGGTATCCGGTATGAATGAAGCCCCAATGAGGGCTGCGACCATAAGCAGCAGCATGACGGTCGGCACATAGTTGCTGACCTCGGTTTTTTCAGTTGATGAAATGGGATTCCGGTTATTTCGAAACAGGATCATCATCACAGGGATCGTAGCAAGCGCTCCGATCTCTACCGCGAAAAAGATCCCGGGGCGCCCGTTCATCCAAAAGAAGTTAATGAAGTTCATGTTTGCATAATCGCCCAGCATGATCGATGTGGTATCACCTACAAGTGTTGCTGCCCCCTGCAGGTTTGAAGAAACGGCAATTGAAAGTATCATGCCTACCGGGTTGATGTTCACTTTCCGGCAGATGGCAATTGCTACCGGCGCTACCATCAGAACAGTTGCAACATTATCAATAAATGCTGAGATCAATCCTGCAAACAGCGACATCAATATGGTAACCACCATAACATTTCCGGATTTTTTTACCAGAAAGTCAGCCAGAAGACCGGGCATCCCGGAAGAAATGAAATAATAAACCATGATCATGGTTCCTGTGATCATCATTAAGACATTCCAGTTGATCACTGATGCCAGTCTGCCAAACGGCATTATTCCCGAAACAAGAAATACCGCAGCTGCCGCGAGGGCATAAAAGGGCCTGTATTTAGGCTTCACGATCATTAATACATACATCAGAACGAATACTATCAAAGCTGCAATCTTCATTTTGCGTCTCCATGTACCTTATGAAATAATCAGTATGAAAGGCAATAAAAAAGACTTTTACCACAATAAAAATTGTGATAAAAGTCTTGCCGTTAAAAACAAATTCCGGAGAAATATCCCGTATTGACGAAATATGTTACGCACCAGCGCCGGCTACTCCCTTTGTATCGTTAAATAATATCGCACACTCCCGGAATATAGTCAAGAAATATTACTTTCAGCGGATACCCTTGAAGTCATAACCTGCTTCTTCCACAGCGCTCCTGAAAATGTCTTCACTGATCGGCGAGCCGGATGTAACAGTTACGATGCCATTCTCGTGATCGGCTGCAGCTTCGGTTACTCCTTCAATCTTTTCAATAGCCTTTTTGACCGTTGCCTCGCAGTGCGGGCACATCATTCCTTCAACAAGCAATACAGTTGTCATTTTTTCTTCTCCTTTTTTCTCATTAACTTCAAGCAGCGGTCCTCTTACCGCGTTTCTTATCATGCGGTCATGGCTGCTGTCATGTACTTTAAACAGGTTAAGCCGCAGCGCATTCATACATACGCAAAAGCTTGAAAGGCTCATTGCCGCCGCACCAATCATAGGATTAAGCGTCCATCCGAAAGCGGCCGCATAACATCCGGCGGCAAGGGGAATGCAAAGGACATTGTAGAAGAATGCCCAGAACAGATTCTCATGTATGTTCTTCAAAGTCTTCCTGCTGAGGCGAACAGCAGCCGCTGCATCTTTCAGGCTGCTCTTTACCAGGACCACATCCGCTGCATCTATGGCAACGTCTGTTCCTGCACCTATGGCGATGCCTATGTCTGCTCTTGTAAGCGCCGGAGCATCATTTATGCCGTCACCTACCATGGCAACTTTTCCGTGCTCCTTAAGCGCCCTGATGACAGCTTCTTTTCCCTCGGGCAGCACGCCTGCGGCGACTTCATCCACACCTGACGCCCTTCCTATTGCAGCTGCAGTCTTTTCATTATCACCTGTAAGCATCACAACATGTATGCCCATGCCTTTTAGTTCTTTGATCGCCTCCGCGGAGTCTTCCTTTATGACATCGGCAACCGCTATGATCCCGAGCAGTGAACCATCTTTGGAAAAGAACAGCGGCGTCTTCCCTTCTTCCGCCAACTCGCCGGCCTTTGCCCTGACGGATGCATTGATACTGACTTTTCTTTCCATAAAGGCAAGGCTTCCGCCCGCAAGTTCTGCTCCGTCTGCCAATGCAGTAAGTCCGTTGCCGGCTATTGCGCGGAAGTTTTCGGTTTCTTTGGCTGCCATTGCTTTTTCATCTGCAAGAGCAACTATTGCCTTTGCAAGAGGATGCTCGCTCTTTGCTTCAAGAGAAAATGCATTCAGCAGAAGTTCGTCATCCGTAACGCCCTCTGCAGGAATCATGTCAGTTACGGACGGTTCTCCTTTTGTTATCGTTCCCGTCTTATCAAGCGCAATTATCTGTATCCTGCCTGTCTCTTCAAGCGACTCTGAGGTCTTGAAAAGTATGCCGTTTTTCGCTCCCATTCCGTTGCCCACCATGATGGCGACCGGCGTAGCGAGTCCGAGCGCGCACGGGCAGCTTATGACAAGTACGGATATGGCTCTTGCCAGCGCATAGGCCACAGTCTGGCCGCATAACAGCCATACTATGAATGTTATCAGAGCTATGCCTATAACCGCAGGGACGAAAATGCCTGATATCCTGTCAGCGATCCTGGCGATCGGCGCCTTGGTCGCAGCCGCGTCAGAGACCATCTTTATGATCTGTGAGAGAGTGGTATCCAGGCCGACTCTGACTGCTTCACACCTGATGTATCCCGACTGGTTTATTGTCGCGGCTGATACTTTGTCTCCTGCAGCCTTGTCAACAGGTATGCTCTCTCCCGTAAGAGCACTCTCATTTACCGCGCTCTCGCCCTCGACAATGATCCCGTCAACAGGGATGCTCTCTCCGGGCTTTACGGCAAATATGTCACCAACCTTCACATTTTCTATGGGGACAGTCACTTCCCCTCCGTCTCGGATCAGTGTGGCCGTCTTTGGCGAAAGCTTCATGAGGCTTTTAAGGGCATCTGTTGTCCTTCCCTTTGACATGGACTCAAGCATCTTTCCAACCGTTATGAGGGCCAGTATCATGGCAGCGGATTCAAAATAGAAATTTCCCATGTATTCCGACACTGCTGCCATGTTTCCGTCAGCCTGCGCTCTTGTCATGGCAAACAGAACATACAGGCTCCAGACAAAAGATGCCCCCGAGCCCATGGCTACAAGCGTGTCCATGTTCGGTGCAGCGTGGAGCAGTCCCCTGAACCCGCTTGTAAAGAACTTCCTGTTTATCACCATGACGATGATCGCCAGGAGCATCTGGACTATCCCCATTGCGACATGATTGCCGTCAAAGAATGAGGGCAGCGGGAATCCCAGCATCATGTGCCCCATGGAAACATACATGAGCACAAGAAGAAATCCTACTGACAGGATCAGTCTCTTCTTAAGTTTAGGAGTTTCAGTGTCCTTTAAAGAATCATCTTCTGTTTTCGCAGCACCGCCTTGGGTCTCCTGCTTCAGGGAAGCTCCGTAACCTGCATTTTCAACTGCTTTTATTATGGCATCGCTGTCTGCTGTCCCTTCCACTCCCATGGAGTTTGTAAGGAGGCTCACTGAGCAGGATGTCACGCCTTCTACTTTTGATACTGCTTTCTCAACTCTTGCCTGGCATGCAGCGCAGCTCATGCCGGTTACTGTATATTGCTCCATTCAACCACCTACTTCATGAGTTTCTGCAATGTGGCGACCAGGTCGTCGATAACGACGTCATTTCCATTTCGGATGTCATCGGCAACGCAAGTCCTTATGTGGTTCGCGAGCAGTTCCCTGTTGAACGCGTTAAGCGCTGCCGCTGCAGCCTGGGACTGCACCAGTATGTCTGTGCAGTATGCGTTTGTTTCCACCATGCCCTTAAGCCCCCTGATCTGGCCTTCGATGCGGTTCAGTCTGTTAATGAGCGATCTGAACTCCTCGGGGCTTCTCTCTTTAGTTCTTTTACAGCATTCACAGCAGCTTTCTTTCTCGTTGCTCATAGAAGTGCATCCTTTCATTTCATGGTTTAAATATATACCCCTCGGGGGTATATGTCAAACCAAAAAAAGGCGGTCAGATCTGACCGCCCACCCTGTGCAGATATTCATTCATGCTGCCGGTCCTGTACCCGTATGTATCCAGGGTCACATATGTAAAACCAAGCTTCTTAAATTCCTCTGTAATGGCAAGTCTCATTTTGTCTTTCATGAAAACATGGAATTCTTCGGGCATGAGCTCAATGCGGGCCAGATTTCCATGCATTCTTACCCTTAACTGGCTGAACCCTTTGTCATGCAGGATCTCCTCTGCTTTCTCAACCATTTCCAGTTTTTCTTTTGTTATGACGTCGCCATAAGGTATTCTGCTTGCCAGACACGCCAGACTTGGTTTGTTCCACGTAGGAAGATGCAGCCACTCAGAAACCGCCCGGATCTCGGTCTTTGTAAACTTAAGTTCCTTAAGGGGACTCTTTACGCCAAGCTCTTTTATGGCCTTCATGCCCGGGCGGTAATCACTGTCGTCATCAAGATTCGAGCCCTCTACTACCTGGCCCAGATTGTTTTCCGAAGCGGCTTTGATCATTTCCCTGAAAATTGATCTCTTGCATATATAGCATCTGTCAGCCGGATTTTCGGCAAAGCCCTCTATCTTCAGCGGATCAATATTTATGATCACATGCCTGATCCCCCACTCTCTGCAGAAATCCTCCGCATCCTTAAGCTCCTGCTGGGGAATAATGATGGACGATGCAGTGATGCCTGCTGCCTTTTCTCCAAGTGCTTCATGTGCGGCATTAAGCAGAAATGTGGAATCCACACCTCCGGAAAATGCAACAGCTACGCTCCCAAGCTCCTGCAGATATGACTTAAGCGCCTCATATTTTTTCAGAAGTTCCCCATATGCTGATCGTTTCATCGGTTTTTCTCCATGTCATGACCTATGTTCTTCAAGCCAGGCTTCATCTATGCCTGCAATGTCCTTCATGACTTCTGATGCGATCACGAGTCCGCATGCCGCAGGTGCAAATACGCAGCTTGCGGGCACTGATCTTCTCTGCTCATCACCGCTTACGGCCTTTACCGGCTTCAGCGGCTGCTCGTCGGAATAAACGACCTTAAGTTCCAAAACGCCCCTTTTCTTCAGTTCGCGGCGCATCACTTTGGCCAGCGGGCAGACCCTTGTGTCGTAAATGTCAGCTGCCCTGAACCTTGAAGGATCCAGTTTGTTTCCTGCTCCCATTGAACTGATCACCGGTACGCCGAAGCGCTTCGACCTCAGGATGATCTCGATCTTTGCCGTGACTGTATCAACACAGTCGACCACGTAATCATAATCTTCAAACGGAAATGTATCTGCATTTTCAGGCAGGAAAAAGCAGCTGCGGATCGTGACAGCCGCATCCGGATTTATGTCCAGTATCCGCTCTTTCATGACTTCAGTCTTCTGCCTGCCCATGCTCTTTTCGGTGGCGATGATCTGCCGGTTCAGATTTGAGGCGGAAACCGTATCCATGTCGGTTAAGTCAAATGAGCCGACCCCGCATCTGGCAAGTGCTTCGCAGACGTAGCCGCCCACGCCGCCTATTCCGAATATGGCAACCCTTGCCCCGGCAAGTTTCTCCATTGCCTCGTCACCGAAAAGTGAACATGTCCTTGAAAATTTTTCTGACATTGTTTTTATTTTTCAAACGGGAACTTATACGGAAGGTTCCATTTATCCCTTAATCCTATAAGTTCTTTCTGTACTGCTTCGCCTACAGGAACTCCCTTGTCCTTTCTCTCAAGCCATACGAGATATTCTTTCTCGCCGGCTGTATATATCCTGTCATGTCCGGGAGCCTTTTCGCTTGCCCTGAGCGCGCGGCAGATATCTCCGGCAGTCTTTCTGAACACATCCCTGCCCATGAAAGCATCAGGATCAACTACAAAGAAGAAATGGCCGAGGCCGTACATCCTGGGTTTTCCGTTCTCATCAACACCTGTAAGCGCTTTCATGAAGTTGCCGCCTGTAAGGGCTGCGGAAAGGATCTCAACAACTGAAGCGTAGCCGTATCCCTTATATCCGCACATTTCATCACCGGGGCCTCCGCCAAGAGGCGCAAGTGCAGCTGTTCCCTGTACCAGCATCTTAAGGATCTGTGCCGCATCAGTTACTGTGCTGCCGTCATGTGTTACTACCATGCCCGCGGGAACTTCTTTGCCTTCCCTTGCATAGAATTCTATTTTGCCCCTCTGAACGATGGATGTCGCGCAGTCGATGCAGAACGGGAACTCCTCATCTGTCGGAAGTGAGAAAGTAAGCGGATCAGTTCCGAGCATGTTCTCAACTCCGAATGTAGGCGCTATAGAAGGTCTTGCGTTTGTACCGGTGATACCGATCATTCCCTCTTTGGCTGCCATGTCGCTCCAATATCCCGCGATCCCGTAATGTGTAGAGTTGCGGATCGCTCCTCCTGCCATGCCGAACTCCTTGGCCTTGGCAATGAGCATCTCCATCATTTTGTGGCTGGCTACCATGCCCATGCCGTCATGAGCGTCCATTACCACTGTGGTTGGAGTCTCTTTCAGTATCTCTATGTCTGTGTGCGGCAAAAGAGTGCCGTTAACGATACGGTCGATATAGATCGGTTTGAAGCGGTTGCATCCATGGCTCTCTATGCCTCTTCTGTCGGATTCCAGCAGGACGTCGGCACAGATGGCTGCATCTTCTTCAGATACCCCGTACGCCTTGAACACATCGATCATGAATGAGTTCATGAGTTCCCATGATACATAAGGTCTTGTTTCCATTTATACACACTCCTTGTAAAGTTTTTGTCGGTAATATTATAGTGACCGCATTATTTATTAGCAAGCCAAATCGGATTCATTACTGTTTGTTATACCGACTTCCTTCAGGATCCGGCTCACCGATGTAACTGTGCAGATGCTTATCTTCTCTTTAACCTCCGCCGCCACGTCTTTGAGGTCGGCTTCATTTTCCGCCGGAATGAAAACTTTTGTTATTCCCGCCCGCTGCGCAGCCATAAGTTTTTCGGGAAGGCCGCCTATCGGAGTTACAGCTCCGCGCAGCGCCACCTCTCCGGTCATGGCTATATGCGGATCGACAGTTTTCCCTGTAAGGAGTGATGCCAGGGCTGTAGTCAGCGCAACTCCCGCTGACGGGCCGTCTTTCGGAACAGCTCCCGCAGGAACGTGGATGTGAAGATCCCTGTCTTTTAATATTTCGGCCTCTTCAGGGAACATGGACTTTACAAGGCTCAGCGCTATTTTTGCTGACTCCTGCATTACTTCTCCAAGCTGTCCCGTTATCACCAGATTTCCTTTTCCTTCAGTCAGAAGGGTTTCAATATAAAGGATCTCTCCTCCCACCGGTGTCCATGCAAGACCTGTGACCACTCCGGCTTTCGGCGAATCAAGCACTTTATTGTGCTGCATCGGTCTTATGTCAAGCTCGCTTTTTACTGTCTCTTTTGTGACCTTGACCTTATCCCCGGGATTTTCTGAGACCTTGACAGCCAGTATCCTGCACAGTGTATCAATATGTTTTCTGAGTCCTCTGACACCTGCCTCCATCGTGTAATCCGAGATAATTGATTCCAGGGCGTCATCGTCTATCTCCATCTGCTCAGGAGCGATACCCATGCTCTCCATGGACTTCGGAACAAGATGATTTTTTGCGATCTGCAGTTTTTCGAGAGGAGTGTATCCCGTAAACTGTATCACTTCCATACGGTTTAAGAGAGGCTCGGGAATGGTATCCGTTGTATTTGCCGTGCATATGAACAGAACGTCTGAAAGATCATAAGGAACATTCATGTAATGATCCGTAAATGTATTGTTCTGCTCAGGATCAAGGACCTCCAGCAAAGCGCTTGCCGGGCTTCCATTATAAGAAGCCGACAGTTTGTCCACTTCATCCAGCACCATGACCGGATTCGACACTTTGCTCTTCTGTATGCCGTCCATTATCCTTCCCGGCATTGCGCCGATATAAGTCCTTCTGTGTCCTCTGATGTCCGACTCATCATGAACGCCTCCGAGGCTTACCCTGACATACTCCCTTCCGAGCGCTCTTGCTATGCTCTTTCCAATGCTGGTCTTTCCGGTACCCGGAGCTCCCACAAATAAAAGGATGGATCCGGACTGCTGCTTTTTGAGGTTCATTACAGCGATCTGCTGTATGATCCTGTCCTTAACTTTCTTAAGTCCAAAGTGATCCTCGTCAAGTATCTTCCTAGCTTCTTCAAGATCTATATGCTCAGCATCCTGTTTTTTCCAGGAAAGGCTGGTCATGAAATCCAGATAGTCATAGAGGATACCGCTCTCAACGCTCTCCTTGCCCTCCTGCCTCAGGCGGTTCAGCACCTTCATGCTTTCCGCGCGGGCAGTGTCGTTCATTCCGGAATCTGCGATCTTCTGCTCAAACTTCTGCACATCAGTAACATTTTCCGGATGCATTTCATCCAGTTCTTTCTGAAGGTGCTCAATCTGTCTCTTGATCGCAGATTCACGGTACATCTGCTGATACTCTTTCTGCTGCGAGCTCACCGCCTCGTTTGTGATCCTTCCGACCTCAAGGAAATCGTACATGGTCTTTTCGATAAGCTCTGCACGTTTTGCCCTGCTGTCCTCTTCAAGAATGCTGTATCTCTCTTCATTTGAGATCTTCAGCCAGGGTGACATCATGCACGCAGCAGTACCGATGGAATCAACCTGATCTATGTAATAATCAGCGGAGCCGGCCCATTCAAATCCTGATGCATATGCTTTCATTTCCTGAAGCAGGTTCTTGAGTTTTTCTTTTTCAAGCTCCGAGTCCAGATCATCAATGTCACTTCGTCTTGAAAGCTCAAGCTGTATTGTATGATCGGGTTTGATCTCAATACTTGACAGATTGACGCGGTAAACAGTTTTTATGACCGAATATCCCTGCGGCCCGATGTCAGTTATGACTCCGGAAAGGCCGATCGGATAGAAGCTGTCTTCTGTGAGTTCGTTGAATTGTTTATTTTCCTTTGCAACTATCAGTATGACTTTTTCGTTTACCGTTATGCCCTTTCCGCCGGCGCTCTGTCTCAGGAGCTCTGTCTGGAAATACAGCGTTGACTGCGGCGCAAGTATCATATTATATACAGGTACAACTAACATTTATCATTCCTCCGTTCTGTTTAATAATTAAACGAATATTCACTTATACATTCTCCAAGATAAACCCTGCACTGCAGGGTATCTCAGTTTCATTATTTATTTTGCGTCATATCAGGAGCAGATCCTGCATGAGGGAAACAAGCTCAGCCAACTCTTTATTTGCATCAAATCCATAGTTCCTGCAGTTGACCGCCAGGTATCTGACCGGCGGAAACAGGACTGATGACAGGGTAAAGTCGCTCATGTTCCTTACTATGCCTCTGGACTGATACATGTGGATCAGGTCAAATACATCGCAGCAGCAGTCGGTATCGCATACTGCCCTTGCAAGCGACGGGCATCTGGAGCACTGCTCTACAAAACTGAATGCCTCTTCATGTTCCACGGTGTATTTATAAATGCCGCGGATCATTGACTCTATCAGTTCCGGTCCGTTCATTTCAGGGCTTACGCACTGCATCATGTAGACATATGACTGATGTGAGAACTCTTTAAACACCTTGCGGAGCATCTCATCCTTATTTTGATAATAAACATATATTGTTGCCGGTGAGACTTCAGCTTCCTGTGCGATCTTCGCGATGGACGCACCGTTAATGCCCTCCCTTAAAGTCACGCACACAATGGCATTTTTTATTCTCTGTTGTTTATCTTCGTCACGCCTTCTCATTGGAAATACCTCTGTATCTGATAATGCGCAGTTAATTACAAGTTTAATATTAAATGAACATTCAGTTATTGTCAAGCTTCAACATAAACTTATGATACCATACCTAAAACATATATAGTAAAAACCAATGAGCAGAGTTAAAATGTATTTGTAAAATACAAGAAGTCTCAGGGAGGTTTATTGGATATGACACAGAAAAAGAAAAAAGTCATGAAGACCATGGACGGCAATGAGGCAGCTGCATATATTTCATACGCTTTTACCGAAGTCGCCACTATTTACCCCATCACCCCTTCTTCACCCATGGCGGAGGCAGTGGATGAGTGGTCAGCAAACGGAAAGAAGAATCTGTTCGGTCAGAGAGTCCGCCTTGTCGAGATGCAGTCGGAAGCAGGGGCGGTCGGAGCGATGCACGGCTCACTTGAGACCGGCGCACTGACCACATCATACACCGCATCCCAGGGTCTGCTCCTCATGATCCCGACACTATACAGGCTTTCAGGCCAGTTAAAGCCCGGAGTGCTGCATGTCAGCGCACGTACAGTCGGTACACATGCATTCTCCATTTTCGGAGATCATTCGGATGTAATGAGCTGCAGACAGACAGGCATGGCCATGCTCTGCACCAGCTCGGTTCAGGAGAACATGGACCTCACTGCTGTAGCGCATCTGGCAGCCATCAAGGCAAGCGTTCCTTTCCTTCATTTCTTCGATGGTTTCAGGACTTCGCATGAACTCCAGAAAGTAGAAGTAATGGATTATGAAGATCTTGCAGGACTGCTCGACTGGGAAGCGGTCGACAGGTTCCGCAAGCATTCACTTAACCCCGAAAGGCCTGTAATGAGAAGTACTGTTCAGAATCCTGACGTATTCTTCCAGGCAAGGGAAGCAGCCAATCCGTTTTATGACGCGGTACCGGACATAGTTGAAGGCTACATGGAAAAGATCAACCGCATAACGGGCAGGGATTATCATCTTTTCAACTATTACGGCGCACCTGACGCAGACCGCATAATCATAGCAATGGGATCATCCGCCGGTGTTATCCGCGAGACTGTCAAATATCTCAATGAGCACGGCGAAAAGACCGGCTTCCTGGAAGTACATCTTTACCGGCCGTTCTCCATCAAGCATTTCCTTAAGGATCTGCCCGCTACGGTCCAGAAGGTCACTGTTCTCGACAGGACCAAGGAACCGGGATCACTCGGGGAGCCGCTGTATCTTGATGTCTGCGCAGCATTTAATGAAATGGACAGACAGCCTGCGATCTATGGCGGGCGCTATGGTCTGTCCACCAAGGATGTAACTGCAAACCAGATCCTCGCGGTCTTCGACAACATGCAGAAATACGAGCCCAAGAATCATTTCACTGTGGGCATAGACGATGACGTGACCTACACTTCACTGAAAGTCGGGCCTCATGTTGATGTTCTGCCTAAAGGAACAAAAAGTCTCAAGTTCTGGGGACTCGGTTCCGACGGAACTGTCGGCGCCAATAAGAACTCTATCAAGATCATCGGCGATAACACAAACAAGTATGTTCAGGGTTATTTTGAGTATGACACCAAGAAATCCGGCGGTGTGACTCGTTCGCATCTTAGATTCGGAGATGAGCCGATCATCGGAAGCTACCTGGTTACACAGGCCGATTTTGTCGCATGCCATAACCAGTCCTACATAGACAAATATGACATCGTCCAGGATATCCGTCCGGGCGGAACATTCCTGCTGAACACGCTGTGGACACCTGAGGAACTTGAAGAGCACCTTCCTGCGAAGGTAAAAAGATATCTTGCGGAAAATGACATACAGTTCTACACGATCGACGCTATCAGCATCTGTAAAGAGATCGGTCTCGGCAAGCGTACAAATGCCGTTCTTCAGGCAGCTTTCTTCAAGCTTGCTGACATCATCCCGATCGATGATGCCGTTCGTTACATGAAAGACGCTGTAGATGTCACTTACGGACATAAGGGTGACAAGATCGTCAGCATGAACCATGAGGCTATCGATGCAGGCATTAACGGAGTCGTTAAGATCGATATCCCGGAAAGTTGGAAGACTCTTGTAGATGATGAGCCTGAGGAGGATAAGAGAAAACTTCCTGATTTCATAAAGAACATAGTCGAACCGATAGACTCTCTTCACGGTGATGATCTTCCTGTATCGGCATTTAAGGGAATGGAAGATGGAACGGTTCCGCTGGCTACTTCAAGATTCGAAAAGCGCGGCACTGCTGTTGACATCCCCGTATGGAATCCTGACAAATGCATACAGTGCAACCAGTGCGCATTCGTCTGCCCTCATGCAGCAATAAGGCCGTTCCTTCTCAATCACGAAGAAACAGCTGAGGCTCCGGAAGGATATGTTGCTGTCAAGGCCAAGGGCAAGGGCATGGAATCATACACATACAGGATCCAGGTCTCCCCTCTTGACTGCCTCGGATGCGGCGTCTGCTTCAATGCATGTCCTGCCGATGCACTCGGCTTAAGCTCCATTGCCAAGGAAGCTCACGAGCAGGTCAACTGGGAGTACTCTGTAAATCTGTCAGAAAAGAAGAATCCGCTGAGCAGATTTACTGTCAAGGGCAGCCAGTTTGAAAAACCGCTTCTTGAGTTCTCAGGAGCCTGCGCAGGCTGCGGTGAGACAGCATACATGAAAGTCCTTACACAGCTTTATGGAGACAGGCTTATCGTAGCCAACGCCACCGGCTGCACACAGGCCTGGGGCGCTGCGATGCCGAGCTTCCCTTATACAACAACTTCAAGAGGATATGGTCCTGCATGGTCCAACTCCCTGTTCGAGAACAATGCGGAATTCGCACTTGGAATGTCTCTGGCAGAAAACCAGCAGCGGACCAGACTTGCCGAAAAGATCGTCCGCCTCAGGGAAATATGCGGTGTATCTGAACTGAACGTTGCCATTGACGTATGGCTCGGTGCCTACAGCGACGGTGAACGCACGATGCAGACCACCCAGGATCTTATCCGCGCACTCAAGAGCGCTGAGCTCTCCGGAGAGAGCGCAGAGATCCGTGAGGATATCATTCACAACAAAGAGCATCTGACCAAAAAGTCCATCTGGATGTACGGCGGCGACGGCTGGGCATATGATATCGGTTACGGCGGACTTGACCACGTAATGGCGAGCGGCGAGGATGTAAATGTACTGCTGGTCGACACTGAAGTTTATTCCAACACAGGCGGCCAGGCCTCCAAGGCCTCTCCTATCGGAGCAGTCGCACAGTTTGCCGCATCAGGCAAGAAGACAAACAAAAAAGACTTAGGTCTCCTTGCAATGGCCTACGGAACGATCTATGTCGCTCAGGTAGCCATGGGCGCCGATAAGAACCAGTTCGTCAAAGCGCTCAAGGAAGCTGAGGACTACCCCGGCCCTTCACTCGTGATCGCCTATGCTCCATGTATCAACCACGGACTTGTACATGGTATGAACTGCTCACAGATAGAAATGAAGATGGCAGTTGAATCCGGATACTGGAACCTGTACCGCTACAACCCGCTTCTCGCAAAAGAAGGCAAGACACCGTTCATACTCGATTCCAAGGATCCTACTCTCGACCTCAAGGAATTCATGATGGGTGAGGTCAGGTTCAATTCCCTTTACAGGACATTCCCTGAAGAGGCGGCAAAACTTCTTGCTGAAGCTGAGCGCCATGCTAAGGCCAAACATGCGGAGTATGTCAGAATGGCAGCCGGCAAGGAAGCTCTTTCAAGGGCTGAGGATGCCAAATATCTCAGCGACTGACCCTCTCTTTTGGAAGAAAAACCAATGACAGCATTTCAGAATTATGCTAAAATAATGCTGAAATAATAAGGGAAATGATAAGCTGCTATGTATTTATCAGTAACTCACGGCTGAAAGGAGCATATTGAAATGAATGAAGGAAAAATTGCTAGATGGAAACTCGTTGAATCTTTAGGCAAGATAAAGCTGACATCTGACGGAGTACCATATGTCTGCTGCAGTCTGTGCGGAGGATCTGAGCATGCAGCTTACGCTGAAGAGAAAGGCAAACGCAAATACTGCTTTGAGTGCGGTGCCAAGATGGATACAAGCGACACCAAACCCGGCCAGTATAACGACTGATCTAACATTAATGAAACTGCCGCGATCATTATGACCGCGGCAGTTTTTTTGTGGCGTCCGACGCTTTTGTGGCGTCCGGCGCTTTGCGGCTTCAGTCGCTAGGGGGCGGATCGCCCCCTAGCGGCACTGTTTTTACATTATCTGGCTGAAACCCTGGCGCTAGGGGGCGATTTTGGCCGGAAAAGCGGCGTTAGGGGGCAAAAACTGCCCCCTAGCGCCATAGTTTACATCATTTTCTTGTTAAAAACCTGTCGTTAGGGGGCGGACCGCCCCCTAACGACAGGGGAATAGTTTTCTTATCTGGTAAGGTTGCGAACCCATTTGTATGAATTGCAGTATATGGCGTTCGGGATGCACTTTAGGAGTTGATCTGCCTTCAGGAATATGAATGTCACTTCTTCCGGCCATTTGAACACAAATGCAGAGAGGGCTGACATCGGGATGATAAAAAGCCACATGAATGTTATGTCTATGATCGACTGATACCTGGTGTTTCCGCCGCCTGCGATCAGTCCTCCCATTACGGGATATTCATATGCAGAGCCAACCACGCTTATACTCATTATCACGAAGAACTTTTCCGTAAGTTCTCTTGTTTCATTGCTAACAGAGTACAGACCGATTATCGGCCCCCTGAGCAGAAACATGAGCAGCCCCATCAGCAGTCCTAAAAATACGAAAAATATCTGGAATAATTTGGTCAGATCCCTGATAACTCCAAGCTGGCCGGACCCGACAGCCTTTCCCATAACAACGCCTGAGGCGCTGGCGGCAGAATAGCTTGCCACAAGAAACATCTGGGCTACGGTAACAGATATGCTGCTTGCCCCTATTGCCTGCGCGCTCAGGTGCCCCAAAATCGCAGTCTGAGCCGCAAGACCCAGTCCCCAGCTTCCGCCGGCTATCATTATGGGAGATGCCACCTTAATATAATCCTTGTAAAACCCAGTCTTAAAACTAAACAGCTCGGCAGGTTTTATGCGGAGTTTTTTATCTTTTAGGAATATGTAGCACAGAACTATTATCAGTTCTATGATGCGGCTTGTGAGCGTTGCATATGCAGCGCCAAGAATGCCAAGCCTCGGAGCCCCGAAATTGCCGTATATCAGCACATAGTTCATACAGAAGTTTATGACAATTGTGCTGGCTGACATTATTGTTCCGACAAATGCGGTCTCAACGCTCTGCAGGGAGATCATGAGAACGCTTGAAACCGAAAAGATCACATAAGTCCAGCAGATGATGCTGACATAACTGACTGCCTGTTCAAGAATGACAGAGTCATTTGTAAGCAGTCCCAGTATCTGCTCCGGAAAGATCGCTGTCATCAGCGTAAAGATGAGACCTATGGCAAAAGAAGTTTTTAGCCCGTCAGCAAATATCTTTTTTATTGATGTGATATCACGCTTTCCCCAGTACTGGGACCCGAGCATAGCGACACCGCTCCCGGCAGCAAAAATCAGATTGCCGGCTACACCGTGGATCTGGTTTACTATGGATGCTCCGCTCATGGCAGCTTCGGAAAACTGACCGAGCATGAAATTATCCAGAAGATTGACAAAAAGCCCCAGGAACTGCTGGAGCATCACTGCAACAAGAAGCGGGATGAACTTTCTGAAGATCAACCTCGCATTTTTTAAACTTTCTGAGCTGTTAATGAATGATTCTGACATTACGGATCAGAACAGGGTATCCCGGTTAAAGATGCTGCCTATATAAGGAACATGGAACACAACTTTTCCGACAACCTGATCATAGCCTACCGGGAACAGATCTTCGGATGAATTAGCGTCACCTTTAGTGATGAGTTCTTTTGCAACTGTATCGTTTTCAACGACTCTATGGACTATTGGCGCTCCTGCTCCGCTTCCTTCCCTGTATGCAATAATGTCTCCGGGGACAAGCTTTTCCGCATCAGTCTTTGTAACAAAGATCAGACTTCCTATCGGAACCTCCGGCTCCATGCTTCCTGTTGAGACTGCATACTCCTGAACGCCGAAAAGGCGCGGAACCATTACTCCTGCCGCTGCAAGGATCACTATTGCAAGTATGATTATGCCGATAATGTAAAATACTTTGGCCACGGGACTCTGTTCGTGGGCATTATGGTTATTCTGAGGAGTTAAATCCATTCCTGCACCTTTATTCCTTAATTGTAATAAGTGATTAGAACGGTCTGATTATACCCTCTTTATGCTCCATATTCAATTGCTATCGGACTTGGCTTTCGAAAGAGCATCATCGATCGCATCCAGAAGCCCGTAGGATGAATATGTGGAGCCTGATACAGCATCCAGATTAGTATGCTGCGCATTGATAACATCTCCTATTATGTCAAGCGCAGGGGTGAAAAACTCCGGGTCTTCAATGCTATCCGTAACCTCTATCCACGTAATACGGTCATCTTCCACGGTTACGCTTAAAGTTATGGGACCCTCGTATCCATTCCCTGTCCCTGAATAGGTTCCGTCAATATATTTCCGTGAATGCTCTGCCAGAGTCTCCCCCACAGTCTGGGTCTCACTTTCGGGTTCAGCCGCAGTCTCTTCATCCGAAGAAACGGATGTCACTGAAACATTTTCTGAAATTCTTTTATTATCTGCCCGTCAACCTTGATGACAACATGGTCTCCACGATATCCGGCAAGCAAAATGATAGCAGCAATAATTCCGCCTGCAGCCAGGAGGGCGGCAATCAGAATGATATCTGTTTTTATCTTTTTGGATTTTTTCATTGCTGGATAGATGATATCACATTATGCGGATTTTGGTTAGAAATATCTAACTTTTTTCTTCAGTTGGCTTTATCGTCACCTATCAGATTAGGCGTGAACCAGAGTTTTTCGTTTTTAATTGAGAAATAGCCCACTACTGCTGCCACAAGAGCCCCTGCCACATCAACTATTATGTCCTTCATGGTATCTGCAAGTGCTGCCCTGCCTGCCAGCAGTGTGCCATCCGCTGTGATATATTTCTGCATGTTGAGATCCATGATACTGTCAACAGTAAATTCGTATATTTCCCACACGGTATTAAACGCGACAGCAAAGCAGAATGCAAACAGTACGACAAAGAAAGGAGACAGATGCATTACAATCCGTTCATTTCTGTTAAGGATTGAAATGAACATAAGGCCGAAAAATCCAAGCATGAGGCTGCTGAATGCATGAAGAATCGTGTCCCAGAATGGGACCAGATAATAAAAGCTTCCTACTTCGCCAAGAAATACGGCACAGTAAAGAAATATAATATAAAGAGAATACAGGATTATGGGCAGTTCGAATTTTAACCGTCTGGCTAAAACGCTGGGAACATTGATCACCAGAGCACCGAGAATACATTCCACTATCATGAGGACATATGATGCCGTTGATCCCGCCCCTGATGTCTGAGACGGGATTATCTTCCCCGCCACCAGTCTTATGACAATAAAAATGACAGGAATTATAAAACTTATCGTTACAACAACATACAGAATAAGATTGATCTTTTCATGTCGGTTAAGATCTCTGAATGAGCGTCGCTTATTGTTTTTGTCCTTTACTCTGCTTTTCAAATAATTACACCCATCCTATTATACTTCCCTAAGAGCAGTAACCGGATCGCTGTTGGCTGCCTTTCTGGAAGGTATAAGCCCTCCGATAAGGGTAAGCACAATGCTCAGCACTATCAAGATGACTGCTGCCTGAGGCTGAAGAAAAGCTGCCAGGTTCTGCTGGCCTGTGAGGGCCCGCAAGATGGCATTTGCCGGGATCAGAAGCAGGAGAGATATCCCCACTCCCAGTATTCCCGCGAGAAATCCTGTTATTATGGTCTCGGCATTAAATACACTTGAGATGTTGCGTTTTGAAGCTCCTATTGAACGGAGTATTCCTATCTCTTTTCGTCTCTCAAGCACACTGATATATGTTATGACTCCGATCATGATAGAAGATACGATAAGGGAGATCGAGACAAATGCGATCAGGATGTAGCTTATTGCATTTACAATCGTTGTCACCGAAGACATCATGGTTCCCACAATGTCAGTATAAGTGATGACCTTTTCCTCCTGGCCGCTGTCTTTCATGTCCGTATTATAACCATCAAGGATCAGAACGAGGGCATCCTTACTCTCAAAATCCTTTGGATATATCAGTATTTCATTCGGCTTGGCAAGTTCAGCATAACCGAATGACTTCAGGTTCTGATCATATGTAGAGACACTGTTGGAGAGCATGGATGAGAGCAGATCTTCCATCTCACGCTGATCCATGTTCATGGTTATCGCTCCGGCAAATGCGTCGGGGTCAAATGAAAATGCATCCTGCAGTTTCGACGAAAGTGATTCCATGTAAGAAACTATCGTATCCTGGATCGAAGCTGCCGCCTGCGACATCGCCTGCCCCATTACACCTGCGATTATGTTTCCAAACGATCCCGTAAACTGGGATGTTAATGAAGATATGTTCTGCGACAGTTCCTTCTCAAGATCTGTCGTATCCACGTTTTTCATCAATGAATCAACGATCACACTGCGCGCATCGTCTGATGACATGAACTGCAGCAGTCCTTCTGTGATGTCCTCAATTGTAGGTTCTCCATTGGCTGCCGAGTAAACATCATACGCAGCGGCAAGATCCTGCGCTATCTTAGTCAGATCCTCCTGCGTCAGCCCGTCCTGGGCAGCTCTCTGAAGGATCGTGTTCATGAATCCCGTCATTATGCCGAGCGCTTCTTCTGAATTAAGATACTGGGCAAAATACTCTGAATAATTTGAAAGGTCCGTCGCATCATGAGCCTGTGACCAGCTCTCAAAACCAGAAACCAGCGCTGCTGTAAGCCCCTGAAGATCTTCGTTGGTAACCAGCTGTGTTTCGTTGTCTGCCATCGCCGCTCTGACGTCATTTGATATGATCGCAATAGCTTCATCAGAACGCAGGAATTCGTAGGCGGAATTGCCGAACAGCGTAATATCCGACTCAGGGTGGCTCTTTATGTATTCACGGTAGCTGTCAGTCAGCTGCCCGGCTGCCTCGTTAATGTTTTCTTCTGTTATGTTTATGTTTACATTCTTAAGCAGTTTTTCAAGATCCATGCTGCTAAGGTCCGGGATGGCGCCATCGAACAATGACGGGTCTGTAAGCCCGGAAAGATCCATGTTTATCCCGTCAAATGAAAGATCCGAAGCTGCTGAGCTAAGAGCATCCTCATCAAACTTAAAAGCATCCCTTATCTTGTCCTCATCGATAGAGAACAGCTCAGACATGTCAAAAGAATCTTCACTTTTCTCTCCGAAAGGCTCGCCTGTAAGGACGTCTGTTTCAGGATCATCAAGCTGTGCCTTCACGATCCCGCTTTCAGCCGCTGACGCGATAATGTGTTCTGTCAGTCCATATGTATAGTTAAGTCCCGTGTTCAGCATCGTGATGTTGGCATCCTCTTTGGGCATGACAACTCCGACTATGGTCAGGTCTTCGGAACTTTCGCAAAGCCTGTTCATATAATCAACGTTGTCGGTCTTTGATGTCCATACTTTGTACTGGCTGTCATAAGTGTAACAGTCACAGGCATTCACAAGCTTAAATGTGATCCCGATGAAATCTTCGTACTCAAAAATGCCTCTTTCCCGGTTATCTTCGAAGCTCAGTTCTCCGCCGTTCATGTAGTTTTTAACCGCTTCATCCAGGGTCGAATCATCTTCAAGTCCCATTGCATAAAGGGCAAGATCGCTGACCATTCCTCCTGAAGTGAGTACAAGCACACATTCATTGTAGCCCTCAGGCCATCTGCCTGCCTTTACATCATACTGTTCAATATACAGGCGGTTATCTTCCGGCATTTCATGGAAGATATCAGTCATCGACATTGAGAATGATGTCATGCTGCTGTAAATTGATGACATTCCGTTATCAAACGGCGAGAGGACTTTGTAGGGATTGACCTGGTCATACGTATCCCCGTCCTTGTGGAAAACGAGAGGGATAACATTGTAGCTGTACCGTATGCTCTTGGCATATTCCTCAACACCGCTCTCTCCGCTGTCGATATACTTTTTCAGAGAGGCCAGATCATTAGAGCTCATCCTCGAGAGCAGCCTGGTTATCGTCTTTATCTCCTTTACGACATCCTCTCTTTCTTCCTCCTCACTATCTGAAGAAGATCTGCCTTCCATCATCGACGCAAGGGAAAAGCTTGTACTCGTTATCTCCATCGGATACTCGGATAGTGTATCCTCCTCAATATCAGCTATGTATTTATTTGCCCCGTTGGACATTGAAAGAATAAGCGCTATGCCTATGATACCGATGGATCCGGCAAATGCCACAAGTATCGTACGCGCTTTTTTGGTGAGAAGATTATTCAGGCTGAGCATGAGCGCAGTAAGGAATGACATTGAGCTTCTGCCCATGTTTTTGTGTATGGGCGCAGCAGCCGCAGTATCGGGATCGATCTTGAAAGGATCGGAGTCTGAGCGTATCTGTCCGTCTTTAAGTTCGACTATCCTGGTCGCGTAGCTGTGAGCCAGCTCCGGGTTATGAGTGACCATGATTACAAGACGGTCGCTGGCAACTTCCCTTAGAAGATCCATTACCTGGACGGATGTATCGCTGTCCAGCGCTCCGGTCGGCTCATCCGCCAGAAGGATATCCGGATCATTTACCAGTGCCCTGGCTATCGCCACCCTCTGCATCTGTCCGCCTGACATCTGGCTGGGGAGTTTGTGGATCTGGTCTCCGAGTCCTACTTTTTCAAGCGCCTGCTTTGCCCGATCTTTGCGTTCTTTGCCTGAAATGCCGCCAATGGTAAGGGCAAGCTCAACATTTGCAAGAATGCTCTGATGCGGGATCAGATTATAGCTTTGAAATACAAATCCGATCGTGTGGTTACGGTAAGAATCCCAGTCTTTGTCTCTATATTTCTTTGTGGAAATATTATTTATTATCAGATCACCGCTGTCATAGCGGTCAAGACCGCCGATAATATTCAGAAGAGTTGTTTTCCCGCTTCCTGAAGGACCTAAAATGGCGACAAATTCATTGTCCCTGAAATTCAGGGACACTCCGTCAAGCGCTTTCTGTACAAGCTGCCCGGTCCTGTATTCTTTTCTGATATCTACTAATTGAAGCAAAACTAAAAACCTTTTACATTAGAACATATAAACACATTTTATATCATATTTCCCAAAAGTGAAAATAGTATGAAAAATCACTAATAAAAAGAACGGGGTGCCATATAAAACCGGCACCCCGCCTCTTAAGGGGAATAAAAGTCTATGCTACCTGTCAGATCTCCATGTCAAGTAAATAGCTCGAAAATCCTTTTCCATGCATGTCTACAGACAGGGAACGTGTAACACCGCCGCCTAGAGCTTCGTACATTACAAAGTTCAGTGCGCAGATATTGTCAAGTTCATAGCGGGCAACTTTGCCCTTTACTATGCCTTTGAAATGTTCCTTTACTCTTTCGGGAGTAACTTTTTCCTTAAGCATTGCATAATCTTTGGGATCATAAGCTATGATGGAAACGTTTGAGATATTTCCTTTATCACCTGTACGTGAATGGGCCACTTCGTATAATTTCATTTCTAATGCACCTCCTTAAACTGTATAAACAACGATCTCAGGCTTTACATCATTCCTGTTGATAAGGATAGATGCTACTGAAACGATGTCTCTGGTGCGCTTAACAGCTCCGCATCCGCCTGCAGGTCCGTTTGTGTAGAGTGCTTCAACCTCGTTAGGGATGAGATCAGCAATTGCCTTTGTCTTAGCTCTTCCTGCAACTCTTACTCTGACTTCTGAAGGCTCATTGTATTTGTAATCAGGATTCCAGTAAAGGCTGTTGCATCCGATAAGATCATACTTCATCTCATCAAACTGTCCCGGAGCAACAAGCTCAAGTCTCTCTTTGAGAACTTCAATAGCCAGTTTAGCTCTTTCAAGGCATCCGGGTCCGCCGTAAGAAATCTCGCCATCGCCGATGAAGCAGTCTTTATATCCGATAGAGCACTTGAAAGTGTCTGTCTTGGGCTTTCCGGTGATGCCTGTAACTTCAACCCTGTCAGGGCCAACCTGTGTGAAGGTGATGTTCTTGAAGTTAGCAACTACATCAGGTGTGATATAGTTTTCAGGATCATGGATTTCGTAGCAGATCTGCTCAGACAGTGTTACAGGTGTAACCATGCCGCCTGCATCCTCAACCTTGGTAATTACAAGCTTTCCGTCTTCTGAGATCTCAGCGATAGGGAATCCGAGATGACCGAATCCCGGTACATCCTTCTTGCCCGGCTCAGCGAAGTATCCGCCTGTTGCCTGGCCGCCGCACTCAAGGAGGTGACCCATGCAGGTACCTTTTCCGAGTTTATCCCAGTCTTCCATGCTCCATCCGAACTCATAGATGGCGGGTGCCATGAAGATCGCAGGATCAGCAACACGTCCGGTGATGACTACATCTGCTCCGGCCTCAAGTGCTTTTACGATGCCTTCAACGCCCATGTATGCATTTGCTGAAACGATCTGCCCGTCAAGCTTTGAAAGAGCTTCATGTGTCTCCCAAACTTCTGTATCCTGATACTTGTCGATCATGGGAAGGATGTCATCGCCGATAACGCATACGACCTTCATTCCTGTAAGACCATGCTTCTGAGCGATCTCAACAGTCTTCTCTGCAGCAGCGATAGGGTTTGCTGATCCCATGTTGGTGATCAGTTTTACCTTATGCTCCCAGATAAGAGGAAGAGCCTTTTCCATACGTGCCTCAAGAAGTCCGTTATATCCCTTCTTGGGATCTTTCAGCTTTGCCTGCTGTCCGATAGCGATCGTTCTTTCTGCAAGACACTCATAGCTGATGTAATCCAGATTGCCTTTTTCAATAAGTTCCAGTGAGGGTTCAACACGATCTCCTGCATATCCTGCACCGGAGCCGATACGAATTGTTCTCATATTTACCAGTCCTTTCTTATAAACCAGTTATTTTTATTATGCGCCGATCTTTACTCCGCCTGTGATGATGGCAACGATCAGCATGACGATTGAAACTGCCCATGCCCAAGGGATAGTCTTTCTCTGATGCTCTCCAAGGTCAACGCCTGAAAGTCCAACGAGAAGGAATGTTGCAGCAGTAAGAGGAGATACAGGGAAACCTGTGGTCATCTGGCCAAGGATTGCTGCATGTCCAATGCTCTCAGCTGCAATGCCGAGGCCTGTAGCTGTTGTAGCAAGTACCGGAAGAACTCCATAGTAGAATGAATCCGGATCGAAAAGCAGTGAAGCGGGCATTGCGATAACACCGATGATGATCGGGAAGAACGGAGCTGCGCCTGCAGGGATGATCGAAACAAGTGCATTTGCCATTGCTGTGATCATTCCGGTTCCCTTCATGATACCGGTGAAGCATCCTGCTGCGAAAAGGACTGAGCACATCATCAGGCAGCTCTTTGCATGAGCGTCGACTCTTGCCTTGGAATCCTTAACTACAGGATAGTTGATAAGTGTTGCGATAACGTAGAATACCATGAATACTACTGCAGGTGCGAAGCCGCTGAAGAGCAGGCATGCGATAGCAGCAAGGATAAGGATAACGTTTACCCAGAAGAGCTTAGGTCTCTCAAGAGCCTTCTCTTCTTCAGTGAGTTCAGGTGCTACGTACTGGCCGCCTACAACAAGAGAATCCCCAAGTCTCTTCTTTTCTCTTATGCCGAGGATAACAGCAACACCGATAACAGCTACAAGACCAACGATAACGGGAACAAGTACAGGCATGAAGAATTCTGTAACATTCTCAAAGCCGAGCGCTGTGGCAGCACGGATAGTGGGTCCTCCCCAGGGAAGGATATTCATTGTACCTGCACCAAGAGCAACGATTGTTGCAAGTGTGGTTCTCTTCATCTTAAGAGCGTCATACAGAGGAAGAAGAGCCGGAATACAGATAAGGAATGTAACGGCACCTGATCCGTCAAGATGAACGATCATGGCAAGGATTGCAGTACCGATGGCGATCTTGATAGGGTTTGTTCCGACTATCTTAAGGATGACCCTGATGATAGGTCTGAATGTTCCTGCATCAGTAAGGATACCGAAGAACAGGATTGAGAAAATGAACATAACACCAGTTGCAGCTACAGAACCGATACCTGATGATCCGGTGATCATCTTGCCGAGTGACTGGAAGTTCTTGCCGAAGTCAACAACTCCCGGTGCATTCTCAGGATCAGTTACAAAGAAGAAGCAAGAGATGATACCAGTGACTACCGGTACGCCGATCAATGCAACAAGAGGTGATAATTTCTTGGTCATGA
>SVDE01000127.1:0-5340 GCA_015057955.1 Lachnospiraceae bacterium
GAGCTTTCAAGCGAGGTGATCAGACAGGTAGTCAAGTATATTACAAAGTTGGATCTGCCGGTTTCCTTTAATCCGTTCGATATGTATATCAGTATTCCGGGAAAGGCCAAGGGGAAACTGGAGGGATTCAGTCTGGATGATTTTGATATATCCAAACTGATTTCGGTTGGAAAGCAGCTTACAGAAGACGACTTGAGGCTGATGGATCTGCCTTCAGCATTTACGTCAGATACTGATCTGGCGGCGAATGTTATCAATATCAAGATCGACTGGGACAGCGACGATGACCCGGACGATGATAAACTGTCAGGTAAAAAGATCTGGGCGGATGATAAGGAAGAAAACCGCCCTGACTATATTAAGATCCATATAAAGGATGGTGACAGCGAAGTTGAGGGCTCTCCGATAACACTGAACAAGAGTGACTTTGAAGGAAAAAATACATGGAACTGGGAGTTTAAACTGCCGGAGGATGCAGACGAAGACGCTACTTATATAGTATCTGAAGAGTGGCCTGAAGGCTATGAACATAAGGAAAATTATGTATGCACCAGAGATGAGCTGGATCTGACCAATACCTGGCATGAAGAGGCTTTGGATACTGTCAATATTTCCGGCCAGGTAATATGGAAGGATAAGAACGATCAGGATGGAATCCGTCCTGCGACAGCTGTTGTATATCTGCTGGCTGATGGCAGCAGGGTTAAAGATAAAAATGGAAATGATATATGTGCAGAGACTTCACAGGCTGCGGGATGGAGATTCTTTTTCTCTGAGCAACCCGTTAAGGATGAATCGGGCAAAACGATCAGATATACTGTGGAAGAATGCACAACAGATGTGATCACAGGTGAGGATACACCGAAGACATACGCTTATGCTGTAAGCGGAGATGCCGCTCAGGAATTCATAGTGATAAATACTCATACGCCGGAGACAGTAACTCTTTCAGGCAGCAAGACATGGGACGATAATGATGATCAGGATGGCAAACGGCCTGACAGCATCACGGTGCGCATAGAGGCAAATGGCAAAGAGGCTGCATACAAAGAGGTAACAGTTGCTGATAACTGGGCATGGACATTTGAAGGAATGCCCAAATACAGTAATGGAATTGAAATCAGTTATATGCTGACAGAAGATGATGTGGATGATTACACAGCTGTTGTAGACGGATTTGATGTTACAAATACACATAAGCCGGAGACAGTAACTCTTTCAGGCAGCAAGACCTGGGATGATAATGACAACCAGGACGGAACGAGACCGGAAAGCATCACTGTACATCTTAAAGCAGACGGCAGGGAGGCTTATTCCAGAACAGTAACAGCACAGGATAACTGGTCGTGGACCTTTGAAGACATCCCCAAGTACCGGAACGGTGAGGAGATCAGGTATACCCTGACCGAGGACCTTGTAGATGACTATACCCAGTACATAGATGGGATGGATGTGACAAATAAACATACACCTGGAAAGACCCAGATAAATGTGTATAAGTGGTGGGATGATGCAGATGACAGCGACGGTCTGCGTCCTGAAAGCATTACTGTACATCTGCTTGCAGATGGAACAGATACCGGCCTTACTGCCACACTGGATGAGGAAAACGGCTGGACAGGCTCTTTTACCGGCATCGACAAGATGAAGGCCGGAAAGGAAATAGTCTATACAGTAAGTGAAGATCCTGTTGCTGGATATGAGACGGAGATAATTGACGGCAGGATATATGATTCACCGAATGTGTTCATGATAAAAAATGAGCATATACCAGAGTATGTTGATATTTCAGGAAAGAAAGTCTGGGACGATAATGATGATCAGGATGGGATCAGGCCTGATAGAATTACAGTAAGGCTGTACCGGGATGGCCTGATGATCGGCTGGAAAGAAGTAACAGCCGAAGATGACTGGGAATGGTCATTTGGAGAATTTTATAAGAACAATAAAGGAAAGGAAATATCCTATACGATCGGGGAGCTTGAAACGGATGTGATCACAGGCGAAGACGGCCCGGGGACATACGCATATGCTATTAGCGGAGATGCCGCTCAGGGATTCATAGTGACAAACACCCATACACCGGAGACGATACCGGATGAAGGACTGTTTACTATCACTTATAAGCTAAATGGCGGCAGCTATAAGGACAGCACAGCAGACATCACTGAAAAATATGCAGGTGGAACAACGATCCTAATTCACGAAAAACCGGTCAGGGATGGTTATACCTTCATGTACTGGCAGGGCTCTGCCTACCAGCCGGGTGATAAATATGTGGTGACTGAAGACCATACTTTCACAGCACAGTGGAAAAAAGATGAGGAGGAGACGACTGACCCGACGACAGACCCCACAACAGACCCAACGACTGATCCAACAACTGAGCCACAGACGGGTGATGAGATGAATATGGGACTGTGGATTGCCATAATGGTTGCTGTAGCCCTCATTCTGCTAAGGCTAATAGCACTTTACAGAAAACATTAGATTAAAGAATTCTGATAATCACCACTCTTTAAGACAATGGATGAAATTTGGGAAATCTTTGCCATAAAATGAACAGAGAGTGTGCCACAGATGGGGATTGCGTACATGCAATCCCTATTATTTTGAAATTATAGTTAGCGATGGCTAACAAAAAGAGTTATAATGACGATATATGGGAATATCCTGGAATGTGGCTCCTGATTGGAGATATGCAGTATCATCAATCCTCGGGTTTTTGTGTGCAGCGATGTTTGCCTATGCTGCAACAGAACTAATGAGGGTTATGGAGAACGAATATAATTTAAAGGATTCCAAACTATACAAGCTTTTCAAGGTTGCCAACTGGGGAGGAATTTTGTATTTTGCCTTTATTCATATAGGCATATGCATCTTGCCGGTTGTTTTTAATGCAGGAATGGACGCAACTGGCGATATTGAAGCAGCTGCCAGTATGACGATCAGGGTTCTGAAAAGTGAACTTATTCCATTGCTAGCCGGTTTTGTGGTCTGCGATCTGTTTGTGACTATAGGATGGATTGGAATGGTCATTAAGGGCATGCTTCCTGTTAAAAAGTGGATGATCATATGCCAATGTCATTAAGTTAAGATGACCCAAAAGGATCTCTGTATCAGAAATGGTATAGGGGTCTTTTTTTTGAGAAAAAGCTTGACAAGATTTCAAAAATGTGCGGCCGCTCTGATAAATCGCAGGTTTATCAGAGCGGCCCTTGTAATCAGTAGAAAACTGATCGCAGGAGGTGCGCATGAAACTGAATAAGCTAAAGAAAGAGTTACTGTCATCGATAGAAGATGTATGCCAGGATCCTTCACCATTGCCACACATATGTGCAGGATGTTCCTGCGGAATAAAGCATCGCCACCTGAGGTTGAAGCAATGATTGTCCGGGAAACAGTACCAGTGCGTCCCGGGCGGGCACGTCCAAGATTTATGAAAAACACACGAACCTATATCTGCTTCTCCTATAAAGTAGCATAGTTCGTATAAAACTGAAAATGTTTTTTGAGGCAGAATTACTTCTGCCTGTTTGCGTTACCGTAAAATAAAAAACAGAGAGATCTCAGTCACTTTTTGAAATCTCTCTGTTGATTTTTTGGAGTCGCCTTGCGACTACTGTCATCTTAACTTAATGACATTGATCACCACCCCCCTAAAAAATCAATACTGCCTAACGGTTTCATTGCATAAAATGCACATTTTTACGATACTTTTTCCAGTATCAACATCACACACGTTATGATATTTGCTGCCATGCCGATCCAGAACAGGACGTGCTTCACCCCGTCGAACCGGAACAGCCGGCGCCTTGCCTGCTCCACTTCATCGGCCTGTTTTTTCAGACGGTCATTTGCCAGTTCCTCTTTCCGGATGATGCTGTTAAGCGTCTGCTCGATCCCCAGCTGGTAATCGTGCCAGATGTTTTCTACTTTATCAACGGTCTCTTTCTGCAGGTCAGCGCGTAAGCTCTTGATCTCTTTGGATATTTCTCTTTCGAGTATCTCTCTGTCTTTCAGGAGCTGCTCCACGCTCTCCCGGATCGCTTCGGCCGTCTTGTGATCCTGCTCTGCGTTTTTCTCCTGTGAGTCCTTCAACTCCTTCAGCGATTTCTCGAACCTCTCTGCGGACTCGGTCAATGCTTCCTTGAGCAGGCTGTTCTCCAGATCCAGCTTTTTTTGCTCGTTCAGTCTGTGCAGCTGCTCTTTCGCGCTGGGCATGTTCTGCGATGTCTCTGTTACGGTTTTCATCAAATCCATGCTGTAATTCCTCCTTTCCGAACGGTACGTGGAAGTACTGTTCCAGTTTATTGTTGCGGATCCCGCATTTCTTTTCCCCGTTCCGCTGTCTTTCTAGATCCGTGAACGTGATATATTTCCGGTTATCCTCCCATCGGACCCCGATGTCCTTTTCTGCCATCAGTTTTATGAATTCTTCTTTGTCCCTCGCGATGGCCCTTGCATGCATGGCCTCCACCGCGATGTTGAAGATGTAGGAATCCGTATCCTTCCCCGCAGCGTTTTCCTTCAGGAAGTTTTCATAAAACGTCCGGCTGTATGTCGTTGCTTCTGTACGCTCCCTGCCGTCATAAGTCTTTCCTTTTTCCGGCACGGACAGTCCATGTTCCAGGCACAGTTCATCATTGATCCGTTTCGTCTCTTCCAGGTCATGTTTCTTCCATTGGAGTTTATGGCCGTCATCGATATTGACGGAATTCACGATGAAATGGTTATGCCAGTAATGCTTGTCTGTATGGGTCACGACCAGGACTTCAAATCCTTTCCATGCCTCCATCCGCTCTGCCAGTTCCAGCCCGATCCGGTGTGCTTCTTCCGGCGTGCTCTCTCCCGGTGCGAAGTTCTGTGTGAAATGTTTGTAAGTCCTTCCGCCGGTTTTCTCCCATAACCGTTTGGTCAGCATCATCTGTTCCATTGCATTGTCGGCGAAACAGTTGATCCCCTCTGCCAGAGACTGCTCCGGGGTGTCACCCTCCGGAGCAGTCCTCTTGGCATCCTGCATCACGTATTTCACCGCCCGCCCTATGCTAGCGTGTGAATTAACTGCCTTAATTGTTGCCATGTTTTTTCTAATTCTCCCTTCATTTCTGATATTTCATTTTCATGGGCCAGGTCGCCGCGCTCATTCAGGACGCGGGTGATCTGGTTCAGGTTGTTTCCCTGGCACGAGAGCTCCACCATAATTTTGTGCAGCTCCGCACGGTCCAGGGAAATGACCGGCTTGTCCAGCACACATTTTCTTATATAGTCCTGCTGGGTCAAGCCTGATCGCGCTACTTTATCCCGGAACTGTTCCTTTTCCGGATCGTTCAGCCGGAA
>SVDE01000127.1:5440-6992 GCA_015057955.1 Lachnospiraceae bacterium
ATATAGTCCTGCTGGGTCAAGCCTGATCGCGCTACTTTATCCCGGAACTGTTCCTTTTCCGGATCGTTCAGCCGGAAAAGGACCGGGTTCGGTCTGCTCTTATTCAAGCGATCAACTCCTTTCGAAAAATATGTGCCGCTGCCATTGATGGCGGCACGTGTTTTGAGAAAGGATGCCAAAGGGTCCAGAGGGAAAGCGCAGCGTTCCCCTGCAAGCGACTGATCTGATTCACGGAAGTGATATCAAATCAGGGAGCTTGCAAGAGAGACAGCCCTTGGCATCAGCCGGGCGGGCTGTCATCTGGTGCGGTGCGTTCCTATCGGAACGGATCGCAGGAGATGGCTGTCCGTCTGGCTGATTCAGGCGGAAATAGCATTGCTGCGCTGGTGATATTGACGCCGGTGTGTCACACCGGTGTTAATGATCATCAGCAGGAAATGCGGGCCTGGCGTAGCGGAACTCCGGCAGGATTCCGCGCTCGTCCAGGTATTTCTGCCGTGCTGTCTCTCTTTCCGAAAGGGAAGCGGCTGCTTTGCTTTTTGAATAAAGATCATGCCGGTAGATCTTCTCGCCCTTCTCTTCCAGCTGCCGCTTCACTTCGGCACACCCGCTGCACCTCTCGCATTTATGATCGGAATCGATCACAAAGCATTTATACAATGTGGTAAACAATCCCTCCGGGATCATGATGTTTCTTCCCATTCGATCTCCTTTCTGTGACGGTTTGTGACGATAATGACGGTATTTACGTGCCCGGTAAAACCGTCATTACCGTCATTTACCGTCATTCTTCCATAAGCTCCAGGCGGATCTCCCTGCTGGTGCTGCTGCGTTCTTTTACATAACGGATCCCTTTTTCGCGGAACATCGGCCCGCTTTTCGAATTCAGCTTCCTCGACAGGGAATTTGATGCGATGGGGTCCAGCCCGGCGGCATCGATCAGTTCGGTTGCAGTCCCGCTCCAGGATTTTTCTGTTTCAATGAACTGGCAGACCTTTTCGATCACCGGATCGACAGGTTCTTCCCACAATGTCGTATCCGCGTTTTTAAACTTCCATTGGAGCGTCGACGGATCCTGCTCGAGGTTTATGATCTGGTCCTGCTGGTCACGTCCTGTGATCTGTAGTTTTGCCTCCGGATCCCCTCTTCTCCTGGTCATGATCATCGCTCCGTCCGCGCATCCCATCAGCCCGTTCGTCCCGCTGATTTTTTCAAAGCAGTCATCTGCATCCTGTTTCCGCGTATGATGCACGATCAGGATGCAGAGGTCGTGGGTGTCGCTGAGATTTTTCAGCTGCGTGATCACTTCGTAATCACGGCTGTAGCTGATGGTCTCATTGGAGAGTCCCCGGATCTTCTGTAGCGTATCGATGATGATCAGTTTCGTATCCGGATGCTTCTTCAGATACTCCATCAGTTGGAAGATGAGACCTTCCTCGACCGTCCTCGACGCTGTCGCGAAATGTAATACCTTGCTGCCCTCTGTTCCGAACATCCTGGAAAAGCGGTTCTGTATCCTCTGGATATCATCTTCCAGCGCCAGATAGAGCAC
>SVDE01000128.1 GCA_015057955.1 Lachnospiraceae bacterium
GTGACAGCGCTGCAGATAACGCGGATGCTGAAATATCACAGATATGTCATTGGAGCAGGACCGGACAGGTATCAGTTGTACCGGTTTCTGTCGGAAAAGAGACCGGAACTACTCTCAGCCGCCTGACTCCTGAAGGAATAGTTTACCAGATGAATTCCCTCAATTATGAAAAACTGTTCGGCGCGGTTCAGAAAAGCATTGAGGCGATCTCCAGATCTTCTTTGAGTGCGGTGGAAAGCCTGAAAATGAAAAGCATAGAGTGGGATCAGTTTAAAAGAAAATAATACTATGATATTTTTTGCAGATAAATGTATAATAATCGTTAACTAAAAAATCTAAAATACTGATCATTAGCTGGCAGTATATGATATTTACAAGATCATAATAACAAATAGCAGAGGTATGGTTTGAGATGAACGAAAACAGGTATGCAGCATATGTAGAGAAAACCGACGCCGTAAAGGCTGAGATCGCAAAAGTCATAAAAGGAAAGGATGACATTGTTGAAAAGATCCTGATGGCAATTTATGCATCGGGAAATATCCTTCTTGAGGATCATCCCGGAACAGGAAAGACAACACTTGCAAAGACGCTTGCAAATGTTATTGAACTTGACTACAGAAGGCAGCAGTTCACGCCTGATACCATGCCCAGTGACATAGTCGGATATACATACTATGACAAGAACTGGGATGAGCAGAAATATATCGAGGGAGTAGTGTGGTGCAACCTTCTGCTTGCAGATGAGATAAACCGTACTTCAGCAAAGACTCAGGCAGCTCTGCTTGAGGCCATGGAAGAAAAGTCTGTTACTCTGGAGGGAGAGACCAGAAAACTGCCGGATCCGTTTATCGTGATCGCCACGCAGAACCCCAATACAAGCATGGGCACACAGCCTCTTCCTGATTCACAGTGTGACCGTTTCATCATAAGGATCTCCATGGGATATCCGGATGAGGCACAGGAAGTAGAGGTTTACCGAAACAGCTCGATCAAGGGAGTAACAGACAAGGCAAGACGTATCATGAGCCGCAGTGAACTTAAGGAGATATGTTCTGTCACAGACAGTATATACGCTAACGATAGTCTGCTCAGATATATAAGAAGACTGGTTGAGGCAACAAGGGAAACACCTTATTTTGAAGTCGGCGTCAGCACCCGTGGTGGCATTGCACTGCTCAGGATGGCAAGAGCAAGAGCCCTTGTAAACGGCCGCGACTACGTGACGCCTGAGGATGTATTTGAAAACTTTATCGACGTCTGCAACCACAGGGTTGTTCTCAGTTCGCAGGCAAGGATGGAAGACAGGACAGAAGCAGAGATCCTGGCTGACATTCTTAAGAAGGTTCCTGCAGATTACGTGGCATAAAACATGGCAAAAGCAGTTTTCGCAGTATCAGCTCTGATAACTCTGTTTATCGCGTTTGCGGCGGTACTCACCGGGAATGTCCCTGCGGCAGTCTTGGTAATTCTGCTGTTTCTGATATTTGTGTTTGGTATCATACTCAACATAATTGCCGCAAAGAAGGTATCGGCAGAACTTGATACCGTTGAAAGCAGTAACGGAGGAGAAGGCATCGAAGTATCTGTCAGACTTAGAAATGACAGTATTTTACCTGTTTTCAGAGGTCAGCTGAAGATCAGCGCGGAGAATATCAACTTCGGATTCAGAACCGTTTCAAAGGAGTCTTTTTCAATAAGACCAAAAGAGACAAGAACAGTTACCATGCATGTCCGCAGCAATTACTGCGGGCAGTACCGTATTGAACTTCAGGACGTAAAGTGTGTGGACCTCTGGGGACTTACAGGAAAACGCGTTAAAGCGCATGCTGAGTCTCTTGCGTGCATGTTTCCGCAGCGCTATGCGGTCGGAAAAGTATCTGAGGCTGTAAAACAGAATTACGAGAAAGAAAAGAAATTCGCCGGAAGAAAGAGCAATATCCTCAGCGATATTCTCCAGTACAGAGAATACCAGAAGGGAGACAGCCTGAAGAATGTTAACTGGAAACTCTCCGTAAAACATGATCAGCTCCTTGTCCGCGAATTTGACACTCCCATAGATAACCAGCTCATGGTTATCCTGGACATAAACGGCGGTGATGCGGAACATCAGAACATGACATATGAAGTGATGTTCTCAATCTGCCTGGAATATCTCAGATACAATATATCACACCAGATCTGCTGGCCGGATGGCGGCAGGCTTGAGAGCGGACATGTTGAAAATACGGATGACCTTCTGCGCCATATGAGGGTGATCCTGTCAACCCCGATAGATACAGCCATGCCTGCCATGGGTATGTTTGAGGTACAGGACAGAAAAGAGAAGTATGCCAAGATCCTTTATATAACAAACGGTGTTAACTCTGCGATAGAGCACAGGATAATGACCTGGGGCAATGCCGAAGTCATTACGGTTAATGATAAGTATTTTTCAGGTGAGGATCCGGCTTCGGAACTGAAGAGGCTGGCAGTATAAATGGCAGATAGAAAATATAACAATGTCATACAGATAACTTCTGGCCAAAAGGGCAGCGGGCATAAAGGAAAAGGCATCTTTATTTCCTTTATGTTCATGCTGATATTTGTCGCAGAGATCTGTGGGCCGGTCATTGCGGCAGCTGCCAACGGATGTGATTCCATCGGAGGTGCAGCAGTCATTGCAGCCACGGCGGCAGCACTTGCGGTAAGCGTGGGACTGATGATCTTCTTTAAGGCAGTTGCAGAAAAGAGCAGGATACCTTTCTGGATTTTTGCGGCCGGCATTCTTGTCATCCTTGCTGCAGTGTTCCTTATACTAAGAAAAATCGCCATTAATGGCGGCATAATATATGTCAACGGATTTTTGTTCAACTGGAATCTGAGGACAGGTTCAGTTGTATATTACAGTGATTTTGGAAACGGAAGCGCAACACTATCCTTAAGTCTGTTTCTGGTGCTGGCGGTCGCAGTGATTACGCTGATCACTGAACTGCTCATTCATTACCGGCGCAGGATAGAATTGCTGATATTTAATTTCCTGATATTTGCAGCAGCAACTGTTTTGCTGCCCGGAAATGCAGCCTGGCCTTCAATCTGTGCCGGACTTTCAATGCTTGCATATGGTGTCTATTGCGGAACCGATAAAGAGTTCTTTACGGGAAGGAACAGTATCAGGGTGCTTCTGCCGGCAGCGCTGGTGGCTGTTGCGGCAGCTGTTATCGTAACAGTCATACCCCGGTTTATACCATCCGATATACTGGAAGTACCTCAGGGCATTCTCATGAAATCCATTGAGGACATTTATTACGGTAAAGGGGATCTGCCGGAAGGGGATCTCAAAAATGCGACAGCCAAACCTTCCTCATCTGCGTCAAGGCTTGAGGTAAGAGTTGAGAATGAGGATGGAGCTTCCGATGAGAGCCATCCCATTTACCTGAGGGGATTCGTTGGTTCTGTATATAATGGGAAAGGCTGGGAGGATCTGGATGATGAAGTTTACCGGGGAATGAACCTTTCCATGCTACAGTGGCTCACTCAGAACAATGAGGACGAACCCACGCAGGATTTCATCCCGTTGTCTTCAGCCGCTTCAGCGCTGACCCTGTCAAATGAATATGCCACAGAAAATGATCTTCCGCTTCATGACATTTACAGATACCGGTATAGCGTAGTAAATACAGGCGCGTCAGGCAAATATCTGTATGTTCCTGCAGGTCTGACAGACTTGGAGACTGGCCGCGATACTGAAGAAGTTTCAGACAGCGAGATGGTCGCATCTGTCATGAACAGGGACATAAACATTAAAAACGGATTCCTGAACAGTGCAGCAGCTTATACTGCCGGTTCAGTTGAACTGTCAATGGATGATTATATTTATCTCGTAGACAATGATGCTCTGGCCAGTGATGATTTCAGACAGAAAAACGAATATTTTGTTCTCAGGGAGCAGACATACAGTGACTTCGTGGATGAATGCTACAATTACCTTCCTGATGACAATTCAGAACGCAGCTTCTACGAGGGTGATACCATTCCTTCAGAGTTGGTTGAGTACTTTGATGCGGACTCATTTCTTGACAGAGAGAGCTCTGAAGGTGCCTCTGACATGGTTTGGGATGTGAGGGAGTATCTGGAGAGAAATCTGGCATATACGGCTCATCCGGCAAGCTCCTTCAATACACCTGCAGCAGCGTCCGGCGACTATGTGCTTAATCTTCTGATAAAAGACCATCAGGGATACAGTGTGCAGTACGCAACAGTTGCAACTCTTGTATTCCGCTATCTTGGAATACCTGCAAGATATGTGGAAGGATACATGTTCAACGCCGACAATGCGGCAAACGGCAGATCAGCTGAAATAAACGTAACTGCTGCAAATGCCCATGCATGGGTCGAGATATACAGATACGGGTTTGGCTGGATACCGGTCGATGTGACCCCGGGCTTCTATGAGATCCCTGAAGAGCGTCAGCTCATCATCAGGAATAACCGAGACGACAACGGAGGCGGCGGAGAAGAAGAGGCTGAAGAAACTGAGCAGGAAACAGATGAAGATGAGCCGGATGATCCTGAAGAGGAGCTTGAAAGGAATCTCTGGTGGGTCATTATCATTGCTGTAATAGCTGCCATTATACTGTTCTTCATTTTGCGTAATGTGATCGCACTAAGCATCAGAAAGAAAAAGATACATGACTCTGATCATGCAGCAGGCATCAGGGTAATGGCGGGATTGATAGTCAAAAATGCATCGCTTGCCGGTGTCAGCCTGAGAAGGGACCTTTCACACAGTGAATCGGAAAGCATGAACTCATTCATGTCTAAAGATCCTGAATATAAAGGTAATGTAAGATTTGAAGACACTGCTGCGGCGGTTGCGCATGCATTTTACAGCAGCCGCGGAGCTGACAGGGCAGATGCTGATACAGTTGAATCATGTCTTAATGCAACTGTAAAGGCACTTTACGCCCCTGCAGGATTCTTCAAGAAACTTAAACTAAAATACATAGATCTTGTTTGCTGATAGTGATCAATAGTTTATAATTAACAGGGATACTATAATTATGAATAGATCATTCAATATAAAAAAGTGCATATTGCTAATAGCCGGAACCTGCGCGGTCACGTTTGTCCTTGCAGGCTGCAGCCGCCTTGCCTCTGAGTTCGAGCCAGAAGAGCTCAGGGCTTACAGGAACACGCAGGAATACGGTATGGTAGGCTCCGCTGACAGCGGGGCTGCTGATACCGGCCGCACAACCCGTGTATTCGCACCAATCCAGAATAAGAACACGCAAGATCAGGCTGTGGGTGAGGACGACCGTAGCGAAAACTATGATACCTACGAAGAAGAGAGCATAGAGATCCCGGACTGGAAAGAGGTCGAGTTCGAAACTGAGGAGGAGACCACAGAAGCGGAAACAGAGCCTAAAACCGAACCGGAGGCATCAGAACGGGAAGCTGATGAAGGTCTGGATGAGACCATGCCGGAGCTTTCGGAAGAGGAAATAGAAGCTATTATTGCTGAACAGGAAGCTATTGAAATACAGAATGCCGAGCAGCTTGCGCAGGAAATGTTTGCACAGGCTGAAGCTGAAATGCAGGCCGAGATTGAGCAGTATCTGAACGAGGAAGAGTCGGAATCTCTGACAGAACCGGAGTCATCAACAGTTGCTGCCGAATCTGCTGAGCCGGAAACACCATACGTAGAACTGGAAACGCCATACGTAGAGCCAGAGACACCGTATGTAGAGCCAGAGACACCATACGTGGAGCCAGAGACGCCATACGTGGAGCCAGAGACGCCATACGTGGAGCCAGAGACACCATACGTGGAGCCGGAAACTCCTGCACCTTCACCAGATCCGGTTCAGCCGGCGGATAATACATCAAACAATTCATCTGGATCAGGAGATGAAGGTGGTGATAATGTTTCGGGCAGTGATGCAGGAGATAGTGGCGGAGACAATTCCGGAGTAGCGCAGGATCCTGCACCTGTTACAGACAGTGGTTCGGAAGGTGATAATAGCGGAACAGGCGAAGAAAATGGTGGCGAAAATCCTGCATATACTGGAGACAATGCAGGATCTGGGAATGGTAACGGTGAAGAAAGCGGATACGGTGAAGGTACTGGAAGCGGTTCGGGTGAAAATATAGGTTCCGGAAATGAAAATGATCCCGGATCAGGCACCTATTCTGGAGAAGGCTCTGGTTCTGATAATAATTCAGGAAGCAATACTGAAGGCTCCGACTCAGCCGGAAGCGGAATAGATAATAATCCATCGTCAGATAATACAGGTGAATCATCTGCAGGAGGTCAAAATGGCGGATCATCAGATTCGGGAACCAACACTGGCAATGACGATCCTGATAGTGAGATAGTTGCGACATATTATGCAACGGACTGGTTTGGGAAGGCAACATTATACAAAGACAGAACGCTTGTTCTTGAGCCAACAGATTCCTGCCATACCATTAATTTTATGCTTGCATATTATATAAGGAATGATATGGATGACAATGTAAACAGCGTAGTAATAAGAGATGGATTTACAACTTTGGGTTTAAGCGCTTTCAAGAGTTGTAGTTCAATTGTTTCAATAAGTATTCCAGACTCAGTAAACAGTATTGGTAATAGTGCATTTTCGGGATGCAGCAGCCTTTCGGATATCAATATTCCTGATAGTGTTAGTTCTATAGGAACTGGCGCCTTTGGTTACTGCAGTTCGCTTTCAAGCATTAGCCTTCCGTCTTCATTGACTGAAATATCGGAACATGTATTTTACGAATGCACATCACTTGAACATGTATATATAAACAGTGACATAACCAGTATTGGAAGCGGGGTTTTTTCTGAGTGTTCTTCGCTTCAAAGCATTCAGCTTCCGGAAACAGTGACGTATATCGGCGATTACGCCTTCCAAAATTGTACCAGCCTGACAGAGGCAAATATTCCTTCAGCTGTTAGTTATATTGGT
>SVDE01000129.1 GCA_015057955.1 Lachnospiraceae bacterium
CCGGGGAGATCAGCCTGTACATCGCCTGCAACATAGAATTCTCCTGCTGCCCTGCCATACTTCATGGCACTTTCTGTGCACGGAGCATAACCGCCTGTCACAATAACGCTGTCACAGTCTACAGTAACCTCGTTTCCATCCTTTACATATGTAACGCTCGTCGGAGTGACTTTTATCGTTGTCGCCTCAAAAACAGGGTTCAGATTATCATAAATAGCCCAAACCGGAGCCAGTGTGCCAAACCCGAGATCAGGGAAATGCAGTTCATGGACCATATGCAGTCCGCCTGCCCTCTGTTCTCTCTTCATCATGGTATCTTCTCTGGTCACAACTACAACATCTTTGCCTATCTGTGCCAAATGGATAGCTGTGTCGGTAGCTACCTCAGCTCCTCCGACAATGACAACTTTCTGTCCGAGTTCTGCCCTCTGCTCATATACATCCTCGGCAGTCCATACTTTAGGATCATCAGCACCTTCAACAGGAGGTCTCTTGGCCACTGAACCTGTGCATGCGATAACTGTATCAAATCCGGCATTCTTGATGTCTTCCGGGCTTGGCTCACAGTTCATCTGAACTTTTACGCCCAGTCTATCCATCTCTTCGATCAGCCACAGCCTGTATTCTTTGATCGTCCACTTGGACTCATACAGATCGCCGTGCTTAAGTTTTCCGCCAAGGTAGCCGGTCTTTTCAAACAGAGTAACATCATGACCGTTCTCAGCCGCAAAGCATGCGGTCCTCATGCCTATGGGACCTCCGCCGATAACAGCAACTTTCTTTTTCTTTAACGAAGGCTTGACTGTTCCAAGCAGTCTGTGTGTCAGACTGGCCTTGGGATTAACCGAACAGCCTGTTATCCAAAGGTCATGGATATGGTGATGGCACTTATTGCATCTGAGACACGGTGTAGGTCTGATATCACTGGTTATCTTCTTGATGAAAAGCGGATCCGCAAGGAATGACCTTGCTGTAGCGATCATGTCACACGTTCCGCTGTTAAGGGCGGCTTCCATGTCCTCAGGAATTGTAAATCCGCCATTTACAGCTACACCCTTTTTGAAGCCTGCATCCTTGAGGGCCTTTGCATGCTCAAGAACAGGGTGCACACCGGGTTTTGAATTATAACTCAGGCACTGATAGCCGGTATTCAAACGCTCTCTTAACTGCACGTAATCAATATACGGCTCGATCATCTTCAGGAAACGGATACATTCCTCGAGTGTATATCCATGCGGAAGTTCTCCGTCATGACCATGATCACTGTCTGCCATAAGGTTTACTTCGATCAGGAAATCTTCTCCAACCTGTTCTTTTATCATGCTGAACAGTTCCAGGAAGAATCTTCCTCGGTTCTCGATCTCGCCGCCGTACTCGTCTTCTCTTATGTTGGTATCTTTATCAAGGAACCGGTCTGCCCTGAAGCTTATGCCGTCAAATCCTGATGACTTGTATTTTTTACAAAGGTCCACAAGTTCATCCTGGACTTTCCTTATCTCCTCTTTAGATACACATTTATCACGCCAGTCACTGCTGACTGCGGAAGGATTGCGCGCTGCAAACGTCATGCGTTTCCCGAATTTCCAAAGATAGTCTTCAGGGATCTTGTACATACTCTTATCGCCGCCGAGATATGATTTTCCCTTAGGCCATACCAGTCTTGAAGCACCGATCCTTACGATGGCCTTGGAGCCGTACATATGGACCAGCGTTGAATATTGGGTAAGAAGGTTCCATATCTTGGGCTTATCGTAATCATAATTCATGAAATGAGCCTGCTCCATTTCAAATGGCATACGGCTCTGATCACCCATTGCTGCCCCGCCGCCGTAAATACCGTAATGGGTAAATGTTACGATCGATGCACCTGCTGCGGCAACCGCAATGATATCATCAAATGTTGTGTCTGTAGGAAACGGCTCCGGGCCCTGTGTAAGAGCCTGCTGACCGCTTCCGGAGATCAGACGGTTTCTTAAAATGACTTTATCAGTCAGTTCATAAGGTGACAATAACGTTTCAAATCCGCTCATTCTTTATATCCTCCTTTTCGATCTTTATGACTAAAAATCCTAAGACCCCCGGGAACCATTTTAAAAGCAGCACCGTCAACACGGACATTCGGACTGTAAGCGTGTGCGGATGCAGGGTCATTTTGGGGTCATATATCAAAAATCTCCCGCAAGCCCTTGATTTTACTGGGTTTGCAGGGGTTTGCTATTATTCGTACTCGTTTTCTTTGGTCCGAACTTAACTTAATTTGTTTAATTATTTTTCGAAAAACGGCCTTATTTTATTTCTATTATGTCAATTATTATGGCTGTTCTGACTTTTGTTGTCATTATTTTGTCACTGAACAGGCTATCTCTCCTTCTCTCAGCCTGTCCGGCATTCACTTATCATCATAGTGCCCGCCACACTGAATTATGGTTACCGTATCTTCATCTGCGCTGAAAATAATCCTGTTTTTCTGATCAATGCGCACACTGGCATATCCACTGAAATCACCCTTAAGCATTTCCACTTTGCCGTAGGAGCACTGATAGCCATTCCGCATGATATCTTTCAGCAGCTTATTCGTTTTTTTCAATAATGCTTTTTCTGCCTGTAAGCTTTCATACTCTTTCCAGGCATCTGACTGCCATAAAAGATTCCGCATGATCAATCCTCAATAATGCTATGCTGGGTTACTTTCCCTTTTGTCACATCATCAATGCGTCGTTTCAACTCGGCAGCTTCTTCCGGAGTAAAACCATTCGCATCACGCATGGAGAATGTCATGGTCTGAGAGCGGACTGCCTGTCTTACAAGAGCAAGCGTAGCAGCAGACATGGAAAGGCCAAACGAATCACAAAGAGCGCTATATTGCTCTCTGGTCTTTTTGTCCATCTTAAAAGTGAAGTTTGTCATTTTTTCAGCAGTTGAAATCATTTTAATCATCTCCTTCCCGAGATTTATTATGCCAGAATCTGTTTTTGATTTCAAGTGCTTTTTGTGTGCTTTAGCACACGTTTTAGATATTTAATTTAATAGAGACTATCGTAACCCAATTTATCAATAAAACAACTAACTTTCTTCTCAGCCGTAACATCGCCTCCAGTTAATTATAGAATAAAAAAGGCGCGGGATTCCCACGCCGTGTCGGTGGACCAGGATCTTTCGATCAGCCCTTGTGTTATAAAGCTATAGTTTAGACTATTTTATGTCAATGGATTTTAATATTTCTCTTTGCTGTTTTTATTGACAGCGGAGCACTCCGCTCCGCTGTCTCGTAAACCAATGCAAAACCTTTTGCTTTTTATTTTTGTTTCTTCAGGTGTTTTCTGCCTACTGAAGCAACAAGAATGATCAGGATAAATGCTGCTCCCATGATTGCTGCCCAGAGGCTGACCAGATTATTGTCACCTGTTTTAGGTGATTTTGGATTGCTATTGTCTTTCGGAGTACTATTGTCCTTCGGCTGTTCTTTTTTCTCAGCAGGTTTATCAGCAATTGTAAATGTTGCCTCTGCCGGGTCTCCATCATCAAATTTGACTGTGATGGTATGTGTGCCCGTTCCAAGCTTTTCCAATGTCTCAGCGCTGATCGTAACGATCGTGCTGCCTGATTTTGCGGACACATCTGCTTTATTTCCATCGATCAGGGTCTCAACATAGTGGCTGAAGCAGCTTGCATCATCCTCGCTTCGCTTAACCGTGATCGTGAATCCTTCAGAACTGCCCTTCGTCCAGCTGCCGCCTGCGCCTATGGTCACGGTATAGCCGATCAGTGCAGATATGGCTTCTGTCTCCTTTTCACTGCAGCGGTTGCAGGTGCGCTGCTTTTCGCCTGCTTTTCCAACAGCAGGTTCAGTGGTAACTTTCCATTCGCCCCAGTCGTGGCAGAGAGCAGGGATGACTACAGGTTCTTCGATCTCGTTTTTTCCTGCAGCATCACTGAACAGCTTACCGCAGCCGTCGCGCTGGCAAGTCCAATAGGCTTCCGTGCCGGGATCGGTGCATGTGGGTTCTACCTTGTCTATTGCTTTCAGGTCGTGACCTAAGGCCGACACTTGCCGCGTTGTCTCAGTCGGCGGGAATTCGGTCCCGAGGAAGACGACCTTGTAGGTCAACTCACCATCTGCTGTGCAAGTGGGTTTCTTGGTTTCACTCACAGTGGTGTTTGCTTTTTCGCCGAACCTGTATCCGCATAAGGTGCAGGTGAGCCACGCCGTGCAACTGCCCATATCGTCCGCCCAGTCGTACACGATGTCGCCGAACGTATGTCCGTTCTCAGTGTCGGGACTTCCATATTCACGCCCACATCTTTCGCAAATGGGGCCAGATGTGCAAGTCGCCGTGCCGCCGAAGTGAGACTGTACATTAATGACTTTTCTTGCTCTTTCTACGCCCCCATAATTAATGCCGACAAAGAAACTCGAATCTGCAAAAGTATCAGGAAGCGTTATTGCATGGGAAATATGATATTTATTGCCTACCTCCGTATTACTCATAAAGTATCTGTGATAACTGCTGATATTGTCACTGAAAAAAGGTTCAAAACCAGTCCAGTCACGCCAATTATAACTGCTATAGGTGCTGTCCAGCGTTACCTCAAAAGTAACATAATACGTGTTCCCTACATGGATAGTATCCGGTATATCGAAAATTCTGGCGCTTACAAAACCGGGAATATCATCGTCTGCAGATGCCACCTGCGCCGGCATCAGACCCAGAACGAGCACCAGTGCCAGCAGGATCGATGCCATTTTCCCCATTACTCTATTTTTATTCTTATTTCCCATTGTATTCCTCCCGTAAAACAATATGCCCTTCTTGGTAACCGTTTTATTAAAAGTGAATATCTACCCAGTTTCTAGATAAAGTCTATCGCCACCCCAATGTCATTAAGTTAAGATGACAATGGCCGGAAGACTTCCAAGAAAAGTAAAGAGGTGACCATTTCAGTGAAGTTGTACATTATGACCTTTGCGTAGATCTCCTGTTTGATGCACGCCACCTTCTTTGAGTGCAGATGCAGAAGACCTGTCGTGTATTTCAAACTCCTGAAGGAAGTCTCTATCCCCCAGCGCTGGTTATATAATCCCCTAAGCCTATCCGGCGGATACGCGTCCTCCGGCAGGTTGGTCAGTAACGTTTCGTACAGGTCATCATTTCTTTGAACAGTTCTTTTGTGACAAAGGTTGATTCTGAAACAAACAGGCATATTCCAGCTTATCTGAATCAGAATCAGGCAAAGCTGGCCAAAACTTCACAGCAAATGCTGGTGGCAGATCTGTCGGTCCATCTGACATTAGAACAGCTTTCAAGCGAGCTTAATGCATCAGTTTCATCCATAAAACAGAGCTTTCAAGGCTGTATATGGAGAGTCCATTCGCGATTATATGAAATCTTACAGACTGAATGAAGCCTGCCACCTTTTCAGGGAAACACCATTATCTGTAGCAGAAGTCGCAGTCAGAGTCGGATATCAGAACCCGGGCCATTTTTCGGATGCATTCAGAAAAAAATATCATATGCTTCCCGGTGAATACAAAAAACGTATACAATTTGAGCAGTAATACTGTTTTAGTACTTGCGTATCAAGGTTAAAACTCGTACAATTTATTAAATATACTTTGCAATATATGAGTTTTTTTGATTCTGGCTTAATGAGGATACAATGTATATGAACAGACGTGGTTTGATCGTAAAGGTAGCGGCAGTTTTTCTGATTTTACAGATGATGATCGGGGTGATTCCGGTACAGTCACTGGCAGAGCCCGAAAGCACAGAGCAGGAAACCGTTATTACTGAAACATCGGAATATAATGACGCCGAAGAAAGCAGCGCAGCCGTGCCTGAAAGCACTGTTGCCATAGAAGTTACTGAAGTCACAGAAGATACTTCAGAAACTTCAGAATCTTCAGTGACCTCAGAAACAACAGAAACTACGTCACCGGATGCACAGAAAGAGAGCACATCTGAGGACGCATCTTTACCTGAAACAGAGGGTTCAGTTGATCTGCAGGAGGAGCCTTCTGTAGAAACAGAAATCAAAGCTACCTCGCGCACCAACAATATCATTGGTGAAATCTTTTCAAACCAGATAAATATGGCAAATGCTGAAGGAGAGGCGGATAAACGTGCCGCTTCGCTGGAACAGTACCCGCTTGAACATCATGAACTGGATTATTACGGAGATTCTGAAAGAGTCCGTTTTATTGATGACGAAAATAAAGATAAACCCAATTATCTTGTCTACAGGGATTCGTTTCTCCTGATTTCTGAAGAGGAAAGCAAAAATTACACAGTATTGATTTCTGAAGAAGGTGATAAAGCCTGGATTTCACCTGCTCTGAGCCCTGAGATACTTTACGGAAAAACAGGTTTGGTATTTCTGGCTGATGAAGTAAAAAACGACAGCATACTGGTATTTGCCGCTGCGCCGGAATACAAAGATGACCTTCTGATAGTCAGCATAAAACCAACAGAAGAGATAACAGTTAACGAAATATTCTCTGATGGCAGACTTGCATTCGGGCAGCAGAAAAAGGCTATGCTGAAGGCTTCCACTCCGATTGTCACAGATCCGAGGGGCACGAACTGGAGCGGCAGTATTACAAGTTTCAAGATCAATGACATCAGAGGTACTACGGATAAGGAAATATTTGACCTGTACTTGACCGTCGGCATTCATCTTGAAGTGGAGATGGATTTTGACATTACCGCCACCGGTGCTACAGGAAAGAAAGAATCTGCCCGTATTGCTTCGATCAATATTCCCGTAGAACTCTTTGATATTACGGTAAGGTACAATCTGGTCGTAGAGTTTGACGAGAATCCCATGCACGTAAAGGGAACGATCAGGCCGTCTTTTAATTATTTATTGAAACTTCCCATATCAAAAATGGGCTTCGCACCTTGAAAACTCAATAATACAGGCAATCAAATACTAAACTC
>SVDE01000130.1 GCA_015057955.1 Lachnospiraceae bacterium
TCAAAGAGTGGAAAGACTACGCTCTTGATCTTACAGGCACAGCCATCGCAAATGAGCTTAACACAGACGCTTACAACCTGTATGACGATACCGGCAAGCTGGTATCAATCGGTTACTGCTATGAGTGCTATGGTATCATCGTTAACCCTGACCTGATCGAGAAGGCAGGCCATACAATGGATGAGATCAAGAACTTCGAAGGTCTTAAGAAAGTAGCTGAAGATATCCATGCACGTGCCGACGAACTCGGATTTGATGCATTCTCATCATCAGACATGGACGGCTCTTCAAGCTGGAGATTCACAGGACATATGGCTAACCTCGAGTATGTATATGAGGAGCGTGAGGCAGGCACAGTATGGACAGAGTGCCCTGCAACCCTGACCGGTAACTACATGGAGAACTACAAGAACCTGTTCGATCTCTGCATCAACAACAGCCTTACAGATCCTAAGGATCTCGCAACAGGCGGACATGATGCTGAAGCAGAATTCAAAGAAGGCAAGGCTGCATTCTTCGTAAACGGTTCATGGGAGTATGCTGCTGTATCAGAGACAGTTCCCAATGCAACAATGATCCCTTATTACTGCGGTGTTGCAGGCGAAGAGAAAGCCGGCCTTAACTGCGGTACTGAGAACTGCTGGGCTATCAATGCCAAGGCTTCAGAGGCTGATCAGCAGGCAACAATGGACTTCATGGTATGGCTTGTAACTGATCCCGATGCTTCACAGATGCTCGTTGATGAGCTCGGAATCATCCCTTACAAGAGCGCTCCTGAAAGCTCCAACGGATTCCTTAATGACGCTGCAGCTTATACAGCTGACGGATGCTATGTAATGGATTGGGCTACCAACTATCAGCCTAACGTTGATGAGTACCGTGCAGCTCTCGTATCTGCCCTTAACGCTTACTGCGCAGATCAGAGCGATGCTAACTGGGAGCTTGTCAAGACCGCTTTCGTAGACGGCTGGGCAAAACAGTATGAGGCAGCAAACAAATAAGAGAGATACTTATTCAGCTCTTAATGTCACTTAAACTCAATGCGGGGCGGACGGAGAGACCGTCCGTCCCGTTCTTTTTCAGGAGGGGGGGCTTTACTTGAAGAAGAAATCCGGGATTGCCTACTTTTTCCGCACTCCCATAAGAAGATGGTCATGGCTGTTCCTTGGCCCTGTTATCGCAGCGTTCATCATCGGCTTTGTATGGCCATTCATCCAGGGCATCTACCTGTCATTCTGTGAATTCAGGCTGACAAGCGATGCACAATTTAACGGCGTTAAAAACTATCTTGAAGCTTTTACGGATAAGAGCTTCATGCATGCATTTGGCTACACTGCTCTTTTTGCGATCGTAAGTCTGCTGCTGATCAACATCCTTGCATTTGCAGTTGCTTACGCTCTCACACAGGGCATTAAAGGCAGCAACCTGTTCAGGACGGTATTCTTCATGCCGAACCTTATCGGCGGTATCGTTCTGGGCTACATCTGGTCCATGATCTTTGACGGCATACTTTCAAAGTTCGGTACATCGATCCTTCAGAATTCCACCTGGGGCTTCTGGGGTCTGATAATCCTTATGTGCTGGCAGCAGATAGGATACATGATGATCATTTATATTGCCGGTCTTCAGGCGGTCCCTGAGGACATGATCGAAGCGGCAAAGATCGACGGCGCAACCAAATGGCAGACACTTTGGAAGGTCACCATTCCGAACGTAATGCCTTCGATCACGATCTGTACATTCCTTTCACTGACAAACGGTTTCAAACTGTTTGACCAGAACCTGGCACTCACCGCAGGTCAGCCGTTCATCATCCAGCCTGACGGTTCAACCATAAAGACGACCGAAATGCTGGCGCTCAATATTTACAATACATTCTACGGCAACTCATCTATTTCACACGGAACCGCACAAGCCAAGGCAGTGCTGTTCTTCATACTGGTTGCAGCACTCGGACTTCTGCAGCTGGCATACACACGTAAGAGGGAGGTGCAGCAGTAATGACAAAGCAACAGACTCTCATTGCGGAAAAGCGCCGCAAAACCGTCCTTTCGGTAGTGCTGGCGGTCATATGTATCATCTACGTACTGCCTGTTGTTTCCGTTCTGATCAACTCCTTCAAACAGAACACTTTTGTTAAAACGGAAACATTTGCCCTGCCTACCGCAAAAAGCTGGGCAGGCTTCACAAACTTCATAACAGGAATGACTTTCGGTAACTATCCGTTCTGGAAGAGCGTGGCATACAGCGTATTCATCACGATCGCATCCACCATACTCATCATATTGTTCACTTCCATGGCGGCATGGTACATTGCCAGGGTCAATTCCACATTCTGCAAGATAGTTTACTACCTTTGCGTATTCTCAATGGTCGTGCCGTTCCAGATGGTAATGTTCACACTGTCCAAGACTGCTGACAGACTGCATCTGAACACTCCCTGGACAATACCGATCGTATACCTGGGATTCGGCGCCGGACTAGCCATATTCATGTTCGTCGGATTTGTCAAATCGATACCGCTGGAGATTGAGGAAGCCGCTTCCATAGACGGCTGCGGACCTATCCGCACATACTTCTCAGTGGTATTCCCGATGCTCCGCCCTACAATGATCTCTGTCGGTATTCTTGAGATAATGTGGGTATGGAACGACTATCTGCTTCCTGTACTCGTACTTGACATCAACAGATACAGGACCATCCCGATCCACATCCAGTATCTGAAGGGAAGCTACGGCACTGTAGATCTTGGCGCCACAATGGCACTGATACTGTTAAGCATTATACCGGTTATCATATTCTATCTGTTCTGCCAGAAATACATCATCAAGGGTGTTGCGGCAGGAGCAGTGAAAGGATAAAAATGAAACGCAGCAGCGGCATACTGATGCCGATATTCTCACTTCCCTCACCTTACGGAATAGGGACGTTGGGGAAAGAAGCATTCAATTTCATAGACTTTCTTGCAAAGGCAAAACAATCCTATTGGCAGATACTCCCGGTGGGACCCACCAGTTATGGGGATTCTCCGTACCAGAGCCCGTCCACATTTGCCGGCAACCCTTATTTCATCGATCTTGACCTGCTTGAAAAAGACGGTCTTCTTACCCGCGGTGAGATAGATTCAGTTGACTGGGGAACACGGAATGACTTTGTTGATTACGGTATCCTCTACAACAACCGTTTCCCGCTTCTGGAAAAGGCATCGGATAGATGCTGGGAGCGCGAGCCTGATAAGATCAGGGCGTTTGCGGATTCAACTCCATGGCTTGGCGACTATGCCCTGTACATGGCTGTTAAAAGACATTTCAAGATGGCCGCCTGGCTTGACTGGCCGGATGAAGACATAAGGCTCAGGAAACACGGGGCGCTCGAAAAGTACAGGCAGATGCTTGAAAAAGATGTCCGCTTCTATACTTTTCTCCAGTATGTCTTTTACTCGCAGTGGGAAGCGCTCAAAGAGTATGCTCATAAAAACAAGATTGAAATCATCGGTGACATTCCCATCTATGTTGCGCTCGATTCGGCTGATGTCTGGGCGGAACCCCAGTTCTTCCAGCTTGATGAAGACAATGTCCCGAAAGAGGTCTCCGGAGTCCCGCCTGATTACTTTTCTGAAGAAGGCCAGCTGTGGGGAAATCCTCTTTATGACTATAAGCGCATGGCCGATGACGGATTCGGATGGTGGATCAGAAGGATCAGCGGAGCTGCCAAACTCTACGATGTCCTGCGCATAGACCACTTCAGAGGTCTTGAAAGCTACTGGTCTGTACCGTATGGAGAGACGACAGCCAAAAACGGGCACTGGGTAAAAGGCCCGGGCATGGCTCTCATATCGGTACTCAAAGGATGGTTTGGGAATCTTAAGTTCATAGCAGAGGATCTCGGCTACCCCACTCCCGAGGTCGCACAGCTCCTTGCAGACTCAGGCTTCCCTGGCATGAAAGTCCTGGAATTTGCCTTTGACCACAGGGAAGTAAGTTCCCACCTCCCGCATACATACAGTTTTAACTGCATATGTTATACGGGAACCCACGATAACACCACGCTGGTCGGTTGGAAGAAGGAAGCTGATCCGAAAGACCTCGTCAAGGCGCAGAAATACCTCGGTCTCAATAAAGAGGAGGGCTTTGTAAGAGGAATGATCCGGGGCGGCATGGCCAGCACAGCCAACGTATTCATCGCCCAGATCCAGGATTGGCTGGAACTCGACGAAAGTGCAAGGGTCAACACACCCGGAAAGCTCGGCGGGAACTGGACATGGCGCATGCAGCCGGGGCTGCTTACAGAAAAACTTGCAAAAGAAATATCCGAACTCACTGTTCTGTACGGAAGATAAAACGAAAGGTTAGGTAAAACAATGGCAGAAGTTGTATTAAAACACATAAAGAAAGTATATCCGCATTCAGATGCTAAAAAGAGGAAAAAGGCCAAAGGCGCCGCTTCAAATGCAACCAATCTTCTGGTAACTGAAGAGGGCGTTCTCGCTGTCCAGGATTTCAACCTTGATATCAAAGACAGGGAGTTCATCGTTCTGGTCGGACCTTCAGGATGCGGAAAGTCAACCACTCTTAGAATGGTTGCAGGCCTTGAGGAAATAAGCGGAGGCGAGCTTACCATTGACGGCAAGCTCATGAATGATGTTGCCCCGAAGGACAGGGATATCGCAATGGTATTCCAGAGCTATGCCCTCTACCCTCACATGACAGTCAGAGACAACATGGCATTCCCGCTGAAACTTAAGAAAGTTCCGGCTGACCAGATAAAGAAGAAAGTTGACGAAGCTGCCGAGATCCTCGGCATCACCGAATATCTTGACCGTAAGCCCAAGGCTCTTTCAGGCGGTCAGAGACAGAGAGTTGCTATCGGACGTGCAATTGTCCGTGAGCCCAAGGTTCTTCTGATGGATGAGCCTCTGTCAAACCTTGATGCAAAACTCAGGAACCAGATGCGTGCCGAGATCATCAAGCTCCGCCAGAGGATCGACACAACATTCATCTATGTAACCCATGACCAGACCGAGGCCATGACTCTCGGCGACCGTATAGTCATCATGAAAGATGGTGTCGTTCAGCAGATCGGAACTCCCCAGCAGGTATTCGATGATCCCGCCAACATCTTTGTTGCAGGATTCATCGGAGTTCCACAGATGAACTTCTTTGACGCTGAACTTCTTAAAGACAGCGAAGGATACCTTGTCAAATTAGATGAGATTGAGATCAGACCAAGCGCTGAAAAGCAGGCAAATCTCGAGAAGAACAATGTTGAGCCCCAGGCTATCACTCTTGGTGTAAGACCTGAGCACATCGCTCTCATGGGCGAAGGAAAGGGCATGTTCCACGGCACTGTGGATGTCAGTGAGATGATGGGATCCTCTGTTCATCTTCATCTCGACTCTCTCGGCAAGAAGGTTATCATTATCGCCCAGACAATGGACTTCAAGGGTGAATATGCTGAGGGCTTCACTCCGGGACAGGAAGTTGCCTACACATTCGGCGGAAATGTAATTCACATGTTCAGTAAGGAAACCGACGAGAATCTTGAGTTTTCGGCGGAATAAGATTCCTCCATATGTTATCATCATGAAAAGAGCCGGCTGTTATCCAGCCGGCTCTTTTCTCATATCATTCCCCGTTGTTTAGCATAGAATATCAGCTCATCCCTGAAGTCCGGATGGGCAATGGATATCAGCGCTTTTACCCGCTGACTTAAAGTTTTTCCACGCAGTTTGGCCAGACCGTATTCGGTAACTATCATGTCCACATCATTTTTTCCGGTAGTCACAACAGCTCCTTCAGAAAGTAAAGGTTTTATCCTGCTGAGCGTGCCTTTTGCAGCTGTGGACGGAAATGCTATGAAGCTCTTTCCTCCTTCCGACATTACCGCACCCCGAACGAAATCTCCCTGTCCTCCGCTGCCAGACACATGACGCGTACCAAGGCTTTCCGCGCAGACCTGTCCAAACAGATCCACCTCAAGAGCTCCGTTAATGGAAATGAAATTCTTATGCTTTGCGATCAGATAAGGATCATTTGTCACATTGACAGGAAGCATGAGCACATCCAGATTTCCCTCAAGAAAACTGTATAGTTTTTTCGAGCCAAACGCTACCGTGGCAACGCTCTTTCCTGTGTATTCTTCCTTGAACGCGTTTGTTGCCGCCCCGCATTCTATCAGTTCCATATAGCTGTCACTGAAAAGTTCTGTGTGGATACCCAGTTCTTTTTTATCTCTGAGCAGCTTTCCGCATGCTTCAGGGATCGCTCCGATACCAAGCTGCACAGTCGCTCTGTCCGGTATCTGATCCGCTATGATCTCTGCGATCCTTTTGCTTGCCTCATCCGTTGCTGCAGAATGTACCTCGGGCAGTTCTCTGTCAGACTCGCAGTATGCATCCACTTCGCTTATATGGAGCTTAGGGCAGCCCTCGTGTGACGGCATGTGCGGGTCTGCCTCCACAAATATATGCTCCGCTTTTTTTATCAGCACCTCCATAAGAGAGCCTGCAGTACCAACATGGAAAAATCCTTCGCTGTCCATGGAAGAAGTCCTTATGAAGATAGCGTCAAGTTTTTCCAGACCTGCTGCATATTCCGGCATGTCCTTGTAGCTGCAGGGCATTATATCCGCCCGTCCTTCATTCACAGCCGCGGCAAACTGTTTTCCCGAAAACCATGAAACAGGCGTGATCCCGCGTGAAGCCTCCTTGGAAAGTATCCGCAGTGGTTCAATGTCCAGGATGCTGCCCCACCTTACGCCTTTTACCTCTCCGTTGATTGCCCTGTCTGCAAGGGCATCTGTTATTTCGGGAGGAATGACTGCAGCGATATCCGAGAAGCATTCCCATCCATCCTGAACCATCATTGCTATTTCAGCCGGGCTCCTTCGCTTCTGCTCCGCTTCTTTAACATCAAACATCCGGTTTTCTCCTAGTACGG
>SVDE01000131.1 GCA_015057955.1 Lachnospiraceae bacterium
GATTATAAACGGAGGTGCTTTGAAAAATGAAAGTGATCACGATAAGCCGCGAATATGGCGCAGGCGGACATTCAGTTGGAAGGATGGTTGCGGAAAAACTGGGTATTGAGATATATGACCGCGATATCATCAAGGAAACAGCGGCAAAGATGGCGCTTACTCCTGAAAAAGTCGAGGGAGACGAAGAAAAGCTCACGATCAGTGAGAGTATCGTCAGAGCCATTTCACCGGTGAATTATGACATGAAGGATCATCTTTTCGAAGCGGAAAGGCAGGTCATAGAGCAGCTTGCCGCAAAAGGACCCTGCGTAATACTCGGACGCTGCGCGGGAGTCATCCTCAAGGCAAAGGGCGTAGACGTTCTTGATGTTCTGCTGTATGCAGATGAGGATGCAAGAGCTGAAAGAGTCGGAGAACTCCTTGGCACCACGAGCATCTCAAGGATACTTAAGGAAATGAAAAAGGTCGATTCCAGAAGGAACGCATATTATACATATTATACAGGCAAGAAGCTTACAGACTGCGAGAACTGGGATCTTGTCCTTAACACGGGCACGCTCGGATACGAAAAGTGCGTTGATCTGATCTGCAGCGCAGTTGAATAAAATGGAAAAACAAACCAAGAGGCAGGGTGCACCCTGCCTCTTTTTATATGAGTTCATACAAACTACACAGTTCTAAAATTGCATCGGAACGGCGTATATGGTTTAATTAAAGATACGGAACTCGTGAAAGGAGGCACATTATGGCAACCGGAAGGAAAGAATGGAAAGAGACCGGTGAGGAACTCGGAGGTGCTTTCAAGAATCTTGCAAAAAGCCTGATAAGGACAGGCGCTGAAAGCGTGAAAAGGGCCGAGGAATGGGCAAATGAGGATGAAGACACAGCCGGTGGCGCACCAGAGAATAATGATGAAGAGCAGACTGTTTTCAATGACGGCTCATGGCGTGAGACCGGAAAGAGCCTGGGCAAAGCATTTGCCAGTTTAGGCAGCAGCATAATGGGAAGCGTTGAAAGAGGTGCCGACAAAGCGGAAGAGTGGGCAAATGAAGCAAAGGATGCCTGCGACAGCAAAGTGGAAGAGGCTGCGGAAAAGGCGGAGCAGAAAGCCGATGACATAAAGCGGGACGCTCATGAATTTGCAGAGGGCCTGAGGGACGCTGACAGGGAAGCTGAGGAAGAAGCAAAGGTCGTTGCAGACGCCGAGATCGTTTCCGAAGAGACTATCAAATAAAAAAGTTACAAAAAAATGCACATTCCAACACAAAAAAACCTTTTATTTTTGTGCAACTTGTATTATCATAATTGTGTATTGTTTATCGAAAATGCGTGTAATTTAGGTAATATTAGATAATATTCGTTGGGGGATGTCATGATTTCCAATCAGCTGTTGCAGAAGACCATTGACAGGATCAAGGCAATCTCGGGAGCAGATATCGCTGTCCTGAACCTGAATGGTGAAGTTGCAGTAAGAACCTATAAAGATGAATCGATCGACAAGGATACGGCAGTCAGGTTTGCCACGTCAGTTCTTGATGAGCAGGCGATAAGCGGCCACAGGCTTTTCCGTGTCAGGAGCGAATCACGGGATGAATTCATTCTGGCAGTCAGGGAGAACGGTTCTGATGTATCTGTTGTCGGCGGACTTGCAAGATATCAGATAGAAACACTGCTTGAAGCATACAAGGAGAGGTTTGACAGGGACAACTTCTTCAAGTCTCTTCTCATGGACAACATGCTCATGATCGATATCTTTGACAGGGCAAGAAAGCTCCGCATTGATATCGAGGCTTACAGGTCAGTACTGATCATCGAGCTGAAAGACAAGCGCCGCAGTGACATGATGGAGATCGTCAAGAACGTTTTCCAGGGCAACGGAGAAGACTTCGTTACTGCTGTCAACAAGAATGACGTGATCGCCATCAAGAGAGTTGATGCATCTGACAGCTATAATCAGATGGACGCTGCAGCAAAGAAGATCTGTGCTGCGATAAAGCGTGAGACCGGTGAAGACATCAGGGTTGCATACGGCTCCATCGTATCTGATCTTAAAGAGATATCCAAATCCTATAAAGAAGCCAGGATGTCGCTGGATGTCAGCGAGATCTTCTTCGAAGGCAGGGAGATCAACCCGTACAACAGGCTTGGCATAGGAAGGCTGGTATACCAGCTGCCCATACCTCTGTGCAGGCTGTTCATCAAGGAGATCTTCGGAGACATTTCCATCGAGGACATGGACAAAGAGACCATTTCCACGATCAACAAGTTCTTTGAGAACTCGCTGAATGTGTCTGAAACTTCAAGACAGCTCTACATCCACAGGAACACGCTTGTTTACAGGCTGGACAAGATACAGAAGACGACCGGGCTGGACCTCCGGGTGTTTGAGGATGCGATCACATTCAAGATCGCGCTGATGGTCTCAAAATACATGAAGAACATAGAGTCAAGAAAATAATGATAGTATTAGAAAACGTTACAAAAAAATATGATGACAAGGCTGCGCTCAACAACGTCAGCCTTCATATCAAAAAGGGCGAATTCGTTTTTGTAGTTGGCGGATCCGGAGCAGGAAAGAGTACACTGTTCAGGCTGCTCATCAAAGAGATTCAGCCCACATCAGGCAAGATATTCATAGACGGACAGAACATTACCAAGCTCAAACGCAGGAAAGTCCCGCAGCTGAGAAGAAAGATCGGAGTCGTATTCCAGGATTTCCGTCTGCTGAAGGACAGAAATGTATATGACAACATCGCGTTTGCGCAGAGAGCGATATCCGCTCATCCGAAGGATATCAGGAAGAATGTCACTGAAGCGCTTACGCTCTGCGGCATTTCCGAAAAGTACAGGAACTTCCCCGATCAGCTCTCAGGCGGCGAGCAGCAGAGAGTAGCTCTTGCCAGGGCGATCGTCAATAAGCCGGAGATCCTTCTGGCCGATGAGCCGACAGGAAACCTTGATCCGGCTAACTCACAGGCGATCATGGAACTGCTTGAGAAGATCAATGAAACAGGCACCACGGTAGTGGTCGTTACACATAACCACGCGATCGTCCGCAGCATGAACAAGCGTATCATCAATCTGAAGAACGGCGTTATCGCGAACGATATCCAGGAAGGAGGTCTTGCAGGTGAGAACTAAGAGCTCCTTCGGCTACTGTCTCGGACAGGGCTTTGCGAACATTAAGAGAAACAAGGTATTTTTCCTTGCATCAGTTGCGACCATAGCATCATGCGTTTTCCTTATCGGCATGTTCATTGCCATAGCGATGAACCTTTCGTACATGGTAAACCAGGTATCAAACAACGTATGCGTCACGGTCTTCTTTGATGAAGGCATGGCGGAGAAGGATATACTGGACCTGAAGAAAGACGTTGAGGCATGGGACAAGGTGTCATCGGTGGAATATGTTTCCGCTAAGGAAGCATGGGAGAGATTCAAGAACGATTATTTCGCTGACTATCCCGAGCTCGCTGAGGGATTTGCCGATGACAACCCGCTGGCAAATTCCGCGTCATTTGACATTTATCTGAACGATCTGGAAGATCAGGATGCAGTTGTCGCGAAACTGGAGACAACTGACGGCATCCGTCAGATAAACAAGTCGGAACATGCTGCCAGCGCACTGACTGACATTGCTAAGATAGTTGCGGTCGTTTCGGCCGTGTTGATCATAGTACTTCTTGCGGTTTCAGTCTTCCTGATCACGAATACCATTGTGACGGGAATAGCCCTCAAGAAGGAAGAACTGCAGATCATGAAATATGTCGGAGCGACGGATTTCTTTGTTAAGAGCCCGTTCGTCTTCGAAGGTGTGATCATAGGACTCATAGGTGCGATTATCCCGCTCATCATCCTGTTCTTTATTTACAGGTCAGCGATGATATTCTTCATCGACAAGTTCCAGGCGGTTGCATCTGTAGTCACGTTCCTGCCCGCAGGCAGGGTGTTTGCCGTACTTATTCCGGTTGCATTTGCCGTAGGTGCCGGCATCGGTTATATCGGAAGTACGATAGCGACCGGAAGACACATCAAAGTCTGAGGAAAGTGATATTAAATGAGATTATTTAAGAGAACCATAAGAACCATAATTGCTCTCATGCTCGTCCTTGCGCTTGCGGCAGTGCCCGTATTTGCCGATGAGCAGGACGATCTTGAAGCGAGAAATGCCGAGCTTGAAGCCCAGATCGCAGATGAGGAAGCAAAGGTAGAAGAGATCCAGGCCAATATCAACGACCTCGAGGAATACATTTCCGCGCTCCAGGATGAGATGGATAATATAAGATCCATCATCGATGATTACGAGGTGGAAAAAGGCCAGAAGCAGAACAAGATAGATGAACTGAATGCGACAGTGGCCGAACTGGAGGAAAAGATCGCCGAAGAGGAAGCTGAGATCGCCCATCAGTACGATCTAATGAAGCTCAGGATACAGTTCCTTTATGAAAATGTCGGAACATCCTACATAGAGGCCATATTCTCATCTGCTTCATTCAGCGAGGCTGTTGAAAAGGTACAGTATCTGCTTGAAATCTCAAACTATGACCGTGATATCATGGTCAAGGTCCAGGGCATGCTTGACCAGGTCAAAGCAGATAAGGCTACAGTCGAGGACCAGATAGTCATCATAGAAGATGAGATGGCTGAGATAGAGCTACTTCAGGATGCCCAGGAGGCTCAGGAAGAATTATATGCAGAGGTACAGGCTCTTCAGGAAGAAAAACTGGCCGAGCAGGTAAATGAGCTTGAGAGTTCCGAAGCAATATTGGATGCTTTCTATGCTGAGATCGCTGAAAATGAAGCCAGGATCAACGAGATCATGGCAGAGTTCGAAGCCGAGCAGGAAAGGCTCAGGGAGGAAGCCGAGGCTGAGTACTGGGCAGAGGTAGAAGCAAGACAGCAGGAACTGATCGCGCAGGCAGAGGAAGAAGGCTGGGAGGTTACCCAGGATGATCTGGATGCCATAGAAGATGAAGTTCCATATACCGGCGGAGGCGGATCGGAAGGATTCATCTGGCCGTGCCCCGGATACTACACGATAACTTCATACTTTGGTCCAAGGTATGATTCAGATGTACTTGCGACAGGAGCATCGGATTTCCATCAGGGAGTGGATATTTACTGCCCTGAGGGCACTCCTCTCGTAGCGATTGCAGACGGCAAGGTAGTATCCAGCTATTACTCCGGCGGAATAGGATATACAGTCATCATTTATCATGGCGACGGCATATTCTCTGAGTATCACCACATGTGCCAGTACGCTGTAGTAGGAGTCGGAGAGACAGTATGGCAGGGCGAGGTCGTCGGTTATTCCGGACAGACCGGCCAGTATTGTACAGGGCCGCATCTGCACTTTGGAATGAGCGCAGGAAGCGATGCATATGCGCTGGCAAACTTCATCAACCCTCTAAACTATTACTAAAACCGAAATGTATGATCAAGGCAATGGCCCCGGGGGTTTCCGGGGCCATTAATTATAAGCACTAAAGGAAATAAAACAATGAACGGAACAGACGAAAACAATCAGCAGCCACCCCAGCAGCAGTACCAGCAATATCAGCAATACCAGCAGCAGTATCAGCAGCAGTACCAGCAGTATCAGCAGCAATATCAGCAGCAATATCAGCAGCAGACACCCCAGCCTCCCCAGAAAAAGAGACTGCCCTTCTGGCTCGGTATTCTGGTAGGAGTGGCAGCGGCATGTGTACTGGCTATCCTGATCATGGTTGTTGTAGGCGTCAGTTCACTGATCAGAAAGCCCGCCTCATCACAATCATCCGGCTCGTCAGCGGCGTCATACTCAGGGAGCGGCCCCGTGGATTCAGCACTCGAGAAGATCAATTCCGTACAGGACCTTGTGGATAAGTATTATCTCTGGGATATCGACAATGAGTACATGGAGGAAAAGATCATTGACGGCTATGTTTCCGGTCTGGATGACAAGTACGCCCTGTACTATACTCCCGAGGAATTTGAGGAACTGCAGGAATCGGTTTCCGGATCATATGCGGGAATCGGTGTCAGCATCGTAATGAACGATGACAATCAGGTGGAAGTATACAAAGTCTTCTCCGGTAGTCCCGCTGAAAAGGCAGGGATCTTCGTAGGCGACATAATCTTTTCCGCAAATGGTGAATCCGGATTTGAAACACTGGACGACCTGGTGGCCATAGTCAGGGGACTTCCCGGAACAACGGTAGATCTTGTGATCCATCGTGGTGACAAAGAGATCCCCATGACTGTTGAGAGGGCCAAGATCCAGATCGAAACAGTGGAATACAAAATGATCGATGACAAGATCGGATACATCTATATCTCGGAATTTGAGACTGTTACAGTAGACCAGTTCAATGCAGCGATCGATGATCTGTTCGCGCAGGGAATGGAAAAAGTTATCCTTGATCTCAGGGACAATCCGGGCGGCGACTACGATACTGTTGTAGCAATGTCCGACAGAGTGCTTCCTGAAGGCCCGATCATGACTGTAAAAGACAAGGACGGGACGATAATGACTGAGAATTCAGATGCAGAGCACAGCCTTGAGATCCCCATGGCAATCCTGATAAACGGCAATTCAGCATCTGCATCTGAGGTATTTGTCGGAGCGATACAGGATTATAACATGGCCGTGATCATCGGAACGCAGAGCTACGGCAAGGGCATAGTCCAGAGCATTTTCTCGTTCCCTGACGGATCAGGCGTAAAGTTCACTACTGAGGAATACTATACTCCAAGCGGAGACAGCATCCATGGCGTCGGTATCACTCCTGACATTGTGGTCGAGATACCTGAAGAGGCTTATGAAGACGGAGTTCTCGAAGAAGAGGAAGACACACAGCTTCAGAAGGCCATCGAAGAACTGAAGAAACAGTAAACTGCCCCCAACCCCCAAAACCAATAACATATGGACGCACAAAAAAAGCAGCCCCGAAGGGC
>SVDE01000132.1 GCA_015057955.1 Lachnospiraceae bacterium
CTGAACGGAGGTGTGCAGAAGGTAAAAGACGCCGGGGTTAAACTGGGTGAAGCCCAGGCAGCGGTTGATGCAATAAAACAGGCGATCAAGGGAAAAGAAAATGAACAGGAAAAAGTGAACACACAGGTCCATGAGATGATGGTAATGTACCAGAGTATGTTCGGCAGCGGAACAGCGGAAGAAGAAACCAACAACTATGGTCCGGCTCCCGTACCCGTACCCGTTGTCGGAGCAGGACCTGAAACACCGGCTCCTCAGCAGGCAGAAGAAAACGCTGGCGAGCAATATGTAAGCGAACAGGATGCAGACGGGCAATATACGGGAGTTGCCACCGGAGATACAAACAACATCGTGCTGCCGGTCGCAGGACTACTTGCAGCCGCAGCGATATTTGCCACAGCGGTCATATTGAATAAAAAGAGATCCTTGTAGGGCATGCCGTCATGCCCCTGTTCTTTTATGAGAGGCACATGGATAATACACACGGGACTCCGACCTCATTTACTGCTTCCACTATCCTGACGGCATTGAAAGTAGAATGCAGTTCAGCCGGCCCGTTTTCCACGATCACACGGTTTTCGGGCTTATATCCGGCATCGTCCGGAATGGAAGCATTCATGACATTCCGGTGACAGGGGGACGGTTCTTTTGTCACCTTTCTAATGACATACTGAAATGACATGCCGTAAGGGGGCAGTTTGCCCCCTTACGGCATGTTTTTGCCATTCTTCAGGTCAAAACCCCAACGCTAGGGGGCATTTTTACAATAACAGAAGGCGTTAGGGGGTAAAAACTGCCCCCTAACGCCAGAGTTAACATCAATTATAAGTCAAAACTACGTCGTTAGGGGGCAAACCGCCCCCTAACGCAGCTGCATCAACCTCGCCGCCTCCACCAAAGGTGACAAAAGAACCGTCCCCTTGTCACACCTTGTCACATCACCCATAAAAATGCTACAATATCTATGCCTTTAAAAATATCAAAACGGAGGGTAGACATGACATACGAAGCAACAAAAGAGAAACTTGAAAAACTCGGACAGGATCAGCTCCTCAAGTATTACGATGAGTTAAATGAAGAGGAGAAGGCAAACCTTCTTGCCGAGATAGAGAAGATAGATTTTGATCTTATCAAAATCCATCCCGAACCCGAAGAAGGCGAGGATGTGGTCGAGCCGCTCGGCGCACTCACAGTTGAAGAGATCGAAAAGGACAGAGACGAGTACGAAAGAATAGGTCTCGAGGCGATCCGCGCGGGCAAGGTGGCGCTCGTTCTCCTTGCAGGCGGACAGGGCACAAGGCTCGGAGCTGACGGCCCGAAGGGCGCTTACAATGTAGGTATTACAAGGGACCTCTACATATTCGAATGCCTCATCAACAACCTGATGGACGTCACACGTAAAGCCGGATGCAGCATCCCGCTCGCGATCATGACATCCGACAAGAACGATGCCGCTACACGTGCGTTCTTTGAGGAGCATGGCTTCTTCGGATATGACAGGGATTATGTCGATTTCTTCATCCAGGAGATGATGCCTTCGACCGACTTTGACGGCAAGGTATATCTCGAAGGCAAGTCACACATCTCACTCTCGCCTAACGGAAACGGCGGATGGTTCAAGTCCCTGCTCGCTGCAGGCATCGCACAGAAGTACAAGGCTGCAGGCGTGGAGTGGATCAACGTATTCGCGGTTGACAACGTATGCCAGAGAATGGCCGATCCGGTATTCGTTGGCGCGACCATCAAGTCCGGCAAAGCGATCGGAGCCAAGGTCATCGCAAAGGCAGCACCGGATGAGCACGTCGGAGTCATGTGCCTGAGAAACGGCCATCCTTCAATCGTTGAGTACTATGAGCTCACCAAGGAGATGGAAACTCTCAAGGATGAGACCGGCCGCCTTGCTTACAACTGGGGCGTCATCCTGAACTACCTGCTGAACCTCGAAGGACTCGAGAAAATCGGCGGAAAGTCAATGCCTCACCACATCGTAGAGAAGAAGATCCCTCACCTTGACGAGGCAGGCAATCTGGTCAAGCCCGAGACCCCGAACGGATACAAGTTCGAGACTCTGATCCTCGACATGATCAGCATGATGGACGGCTGCCTTCCTTTCGAAGTTGTAAGAGAGAAGGAGTTCGCCCCGATCAAGAACCTCCACGGCATCGACTCTGTTGACAGCGCAAGAGAGCTGCTTAAAGCAAACGGAGTAGAACTGTAACAGCCAACTTCTACCGTTATTCGACACCGGGCCCGTTGATGTATCAACGGGCCTGTTCTATAATACAGATGCAAGGGGAGATAACATGAACGATTACAGATTTGGGAACTTACTCACAGAACTTCGTACTAAGGCAAATATGTCACAGAACGATCTCGCGGACATGATCGGCGTCACAAACAAAGCCGTGTCCAAATGGGAAAATGGCAAAGCCAAGCCATCCACGGACAACATCAGAAAACTCGCGGACCTGTTCCATCTGCCTGTTGAAAAACTGCTTTCACTGAAGAGTGATAAGAAAAAGCAGGAGATAACAAAGGTCGTCATCACCGGAGGTCCGTGCGCAGGCAAGACCACAGCGATGAGCTGGGTACAGAACGCATTTGCCGAGCTTGGCTACAAGGTTTTATTTGTTCCTGAAACTGCAACCGAGCTTGATCAGGGTGGCATCAAATACAACAGCTGCGAAAGCCCCGTCTCCTTCCAGAAATGTCTTCTCAAGCTTCAGCTGGAAAAAGAGAAAGTCTATGAAATGGCTGCCCGTATGATGCCTGATGAGAAGATACTGATCGTGTGTGACAGAGGCGCGCTTGACAACAAAGCCTACATGAGCGAGCTGGATTTCCTCTCATGCCTCAGCTTCATCGATTCAAATGAAGTGGAACTCCGTGATAACTATGACGCAGTTTTCCATCTTGTAACTGCCGCCAAAGGCGCGGAGGACTGCTACACGACAGCCAATAACGCTGCCAGGCGGGAGACCCCAGCACAGGCGGCTGCCCTTGATGACAAGCTGATATCTGCCTGGACCGGGCACCCTCACCTGCGTGTGATTGACAATTCCACAAGCTTTGAAAACAAGATGAAGCGTCTGATCGCCGAGATCTCGGCATTCCTCGGCGAACCCGAGCCGTTTGAGATCGAACGGAAGTTCCTGATCGAATATCCCGATACCGTCTGGCTTGAGAGCAATCCGAGCTGCCAGCGCGTTGAGATCATCCAGACATACCTAAAGTCTGCTGAAGGAGAAGAAGTCAGGGTCCGCCAGCGCGGCTACAACGGCAACTTTATTTACTGCAAGACAACTAAAAAGAATGTCTCAAAGGTCAAACGTGTTGAGATAGAGAAGAGGTTATCCGAAAAGGAATATCTGGAGCTTCTGATGAACGCGGACACTGCCAGACGCCAGATCCGGAAGACAAGATACTGCCTCACCTACGACGGCCAGTATTTTGAAATAGATGTCTATCCCTTCTGGGATGACAAGGCCATTGTTGAGCTGGAGCTTAACAGTGAAGACCAGCAGATACATTTTCCGAAACAACTCAAGGTGATCAGGGAAGTGACTGAAGATGACGCATACAAGAATGCGAATCTTGCAAAGATCTGATCTGTAACCCGGACAATTGAAAGTTCAGAAAAAGCAGGGCTTTATTAAGTGCACCCATTTTTAAAGGAGGTAAAGAATATGAAATGGTCAGTCAAGTACATCTGCATGACGGGAATCGGGATAGCGCTCTTTGCCGCGCTGACACTGTGCCTGCAGGTTCCGGTATTTGAGAACTATTACCTGTGTCTGGGCTATGTCGCAATGGCTGTTTACTGCTATTGCGTCGGGACGGTCAGCGGTACCATCGTAGGAGCGCTCGGGGTCGTGGCATATTGCCTCATAACCAGCGGCCTTCGCGGCATGCCGGGCTGGACGATAGGGAACATCGTTATCGGGCTCGCGCTTGGACTGGTGTTCCGCCTGCTTAGGGGCAGGAAAATGACTCCGCTGATAGTCCTCATCTACGCAGCTACAGTGATACTGGCGACAGCAGCAGGCATCCTGGGCATCAAATCCATTGTGGAGTGGATACTGTATGCGCAGCCGTTCATCGTCAGAGCAGCTAAGAACATCTATGCTTTCGTCGCCGATGCAGTCGTCCTGCTGGTCAGCCTGCCGGTATGCATGGTAATCTACCCGAGAGTCAAACCTCTTGTCGTTAGCGGGAGATAACAAGAATTATGCCGCTTCGGGGCGAACCGCCCCGAAACGGCAGTGCTGCGGCCAAAATGTGGCTGCAAAAAATGTCACTGCCTCTGATCTCGCTATAAATTAATGTCACTGCCTCTAATCTCGCTGGTTTTGAGTAATAATGCGTATAATAACCCGAGATTAGAGGCAGATTTACCTCTAAACACCGTATTTTTCATTAATAATCGCCTCTAATCTCACTGCTTTTAGACAAAAGCACATAAAAAACACTGAGATTAGAGGCGCCAGCCTTTCTCGCCATGTATCACCTCATCCTGTACCACCCAAGCAGGGACATTCATCAGGCAGCACTTGACTTCGCCGTACGGCTTATTTTATAATCACAACAGATTATTTTAGCCGTACGGCTTATTTTGTCTAAACGGCGCACAAATTTGTTCGAACGGCGAAGAAAGGGCAGTTATGACACTGGATTCAAGATCATTCGGGGAAGCAATAAGGAAGAGGCGGAAAGCACTGGGTTATACACAGACATACATATCACAGTTCAGCGGACTCAGCGTCAGTTTTATTTCTGACCTGGAAAATGGGAAATCAACTGTAGAACTGGGGAAGGCTATCCGGTATGCAAATCTGCTTGGCCTGGACGTGGTCGTTACACCAAGAGGCTGATCATGAGAGTACTTAACATAGATATTGAGATCAACGGTACAATGATCCGGGCCGGAAACATATACGGAAACAATTCACAGGATGCGTGTTTCCGGTATTCGGCCGGGTATCTCAACATGCCCGGGGCAATGCCGGTATCGGTCAGTCTGCCTTTGGATCCCGAACCCTTTTACCCGATCGTTACAAGAAACTTTTTTGAAGGCTTACTGCCTGAAGGTTTTACCCGGCGTTCAGTTGCACAGTGGATGAGGGTGGATGAGGCGGATTATCTTGCAATCCTTCACGGCCTTGGACGTGAGTGTCTTGGTGCGGTCTGTGTGACCGAAGATGGGGAGAGCTATGAAGCAGCATATGAGAAGGTAACAAAAACCCAAATGAAAAAACTGGCTGCGGAAGGTGCCTTGAAGTCTGCAGAATTTGTTGCAAAGTCCCATCTGTCTTTAGCCGGCGCCTCAGGAAAAGTCGGTTTATATCATTCTCCCAAAGATGGTTCATGGTATCTTCCGTACGGGACTGCTCCCAGTACCCATATCATAAAGCAGAGTCATGTGCGCCTGGATAATGTCGTGGCAAATGAACAGCTATGCATGCTTGCGGCCGGCTACTGCGGGATACTGACGCCTGAAAGTTTTATCATAAATACAGGCAGCGGTTCTGATGGCGAAGTCCTGTTTGCCACTAAACGGTATGACCGCGAGATCATACAGGATGCCGGAACAATAAACGGCCTGCCAAGACCTTTAAGGCTTCATCAGGAAGATTTTGCACAGGCCATGGGGATTTCGTCAGCAGAGAAGTATGAGCACAGGGCAGAAGGATACCTGAAGGGGATGTTCAGCATACTCAATCAGCGCTCAGCTGATCCGGTCAGAGATCAGATCATGCTTTGGGATGCGGTCATTTTTGACTATCTTATCGGTAATACTGATGCCCATATAAAGAACTTTTCGCTTATATACAGTAAGGACCTGAAGGCAATAAGACTTGCACCCATATATGACATTATCAGCACGACGATCTATGAGCAGAGTACAAGGGACATGGCATTCAGTATAGGCGGAGTATATTCGATCGATGATATTGACGTGTCAGCATTCCACCGTGCTGCAAAAGAACTCGGCATGGGCGGGCAGCTGGCAATGCAGAGATTTGACCGTTTATGCAGACTGCTCCCGGATGCGCTTTCAAAGGCGGCTGACGAACTGGTCGGACTTGGATTTAAAGATGTGCCTGAATTAAAGAAACGCATACTTAAAACAGGCGGAATAGCAAAAACTAAACGATGATGCTTTATTATTAAACAGTTTTAATATAAAATAATAAGGTTAAATCACGAATTAAAGGACCTTCACATGAAAAAGATATTAGACATCATTACAGATGAACTTAAAAATGCATTTGATCAGGCGGGATACCCGTCAGATAAGGTAAGGGCAACCATTTCCAACCGCCCCGACCTGTGCGAATACCAGTGCAACGGAGCGATGGCGCTTGCCAAGGAGCTCCACAAGGCACCGATCGAGATAGCGGAAAATGTCACAAAGATCCTTGCTGAAGACAGTAAGTTCGACCTTGCTGAGGCAGTAAAGCCGGGCTTCATTAACCTGAAGCTTTCAGGCAGCTTCATCTCCGACTATGTAAACGGGATGATAACAGGCGACAAGTTCGGCCTTGAGACATTTGGAGACGGAAAGAAGATCGTTGTCGACTACGGCGGACCGAACGTTGCCAAGCCCCTCCACATCGGTCATCTGCGCTCAGCCATCATCGGCGAGAGCGTAAAGAGAATATGCAATTATGTCGGCTTTGACGCGATCGGCGACATCCACATGGGCGACTGGGGCCTTCAGATGGGACAGATCATAGCTGAGCTCCATCTGCGCCAGCCGGATCTCGTATATTTCGATGAAAATTACGAAGGAGAGTACCCCGAAGAGGCACCGTTTACGATCTCCGAGCTTGAGGAGATCTACCCCTGCGCCAGCAAGAAATGCAAGAAGGACGCGGACGGCA
>SVDE01000133.1 GCA_015057955.1 Lachnospiraceae bacterium
CCTTGCTGTTTAGCTATGTACTTCGTCGTTGCCTACGCGTACTCGGGACTTTCACCCGTTAGAGCGCGCCCATGGCGTAAACACAAAAAAGCTCAGAAACGTTGAATTTCTGGGCTTTTCTATACTCTCACTTTACTTTATAAATTGGCAATAAAAAAAGCGATAGACGGGGTTCGAACCCGCGACCTCCACCTTGGCAAGGTGGCGCGCTACCAGCTGCGCTACTATCGCAAAGCTGTTCTTCACAGCAAAAAGAATTTTACTATAATGGGTTTTTATTGTCAACCTCTTTTTTCGGCAGTTTTAGATTTAAAATCAGGATGGCAAGAACTATCAGAACTATGCCCGTAATCTTCAGAGGATCATGCGGTTCACCGAATATCACCATTCCGACAATATTTCCCGCGATCAGCTCAACAGACACTATTACAGATGCTTTGCCGGATTCAACGCTGGTCAGCCCGTATGTGTACAGAGCATAAGGAAGCACGGTTGAAAATACCGCAATGCCTATGCCCCACCATATGATCCTTGGGTTGGCGACGATCTGCGCCGGAACCTGCTCCTTTACCGCGAACGGGATCATCACAACGCCTGCCAGGATGACTGACCATACTGAAGCGGTCTCGCTAGTGTACTTCCTGAGCGTTATCCTGCTGAATATCGTATACGAGCCCCAGAACAGTCCCGACCCCAGACCGGTAATAAGCACGAGAAAAGATATCTTGTACGAACCGCCAATAAGGCCTGATACCAGCACGCAGCCGGCGAACACAAGAATTAGCGCCGCTATCTTTTTAAGGGTCAGCTTCTCTTTAAAGAATATGGCGGCCAGTATCATGGTAAATATCGGAGACGTGTACAGAAGCACAACGCCTATCGAAGCCTGGCTGTGGATCACGGTATATGTATAAAGGAAATTGAAGAAGGCTACAGAGACTACGCCGCTTAGCAGGAACATCCAGATGTCGCGCGAGTCTATCTTAAGCTTCTTTCTGTCCTTTATGAGCATGAAGAGCGCATAGATCACAGCGGCAAATATCAGCCTTACACAGGATACGCCGAGCGTTGAAAGCCCTGTCCCCGAAAGTCCTCCTGAAAGGGGTCCCTCTCCCGGGAATCCCATCATGAATATCGATATGCATCCCCACAGTATTCCGGATAAAGTTATGCAGATAACAGGCAGTGTCTTATTCATCACACCACCTGGAATATATAGAACTTTAGATATTCGGTTTCGGGTACTCCCCAAAGGATAGGGTGATCCGGAGACTGGCGTCTCTCCTCTATCTGCCTGAGGCTGACCCCTGCATCCTTGGCCGCATCGGCAAGCATCTGCCTGAACAGATCCGCACTCATAAAATGCGAACATGAGCATGTGGCAAGATACCCGCCCCTCGGGAGCAGTTTCATTGCCTTCATGTTGATCTCCTTGTATCCGTTGTACGCGTTCCTGACTGTCGCTCTCGACTTGGTAAATGCAGGCGGATCAAGGATTATGAAGTCATATTCCTTCTTTCCTATGTTAGCCATCTCTGTGAGCAGGTCGAATACATCCGCCTTCAGGAAACTCATGTTCCCTTCAAGCCCGTTCAGCGCGGCGTTCTTTTTTGCAAGAGCTATCGCATCGCCTGAGATGTCTATGGCCTTCACGTGACTCGCACCCGCCTTGGCGCAGTTGAGCGCAAATGAACCTGTATGTGTGAAGCAGTCAAGAACTCTTCTGCCCGGAGCCATCTTTGCCGCCGCGAGGCGGTTATACTTCTGGTCAAGGAAAAATCCGGTCTTCTGGCCGTTGATGTAATCCACGTCGTATAAGATGCCGTTTTCATTTATGGTCACATGCCCGTCTGTGTCATTCTTTAGGCCGTCCATCTGAAAGAAGCCTTTTTGCAGCTCCATCCCCTCTTTGGTCCTGATCGCTGCCTCATTTCTCTCGTAGATGACATTTACTTTTATTCCGTCTTTAGCGAGTTCCTCAACGAGCAGTCTGTACAGCATGGGCTTTATGCATTCCATGCCAAGTGAGAGGATCTCAGTCACCAGCACATCTTCAAACAGGTCAACTGTTACTCCGGGAAATGTATCTGCCTCCCCGAATATCAGCCTGCAGCAGTGAAAGTCCTCTCCCATCACTGCTTTTCTGTAATCAATCGCGTACCTGACCCTGCGCCTCCAGAATGCCTCGTCAAATCTGTCATTTGTATTTCTGGATATCAGCCGCACCCTGATCTTCGAATTATCGTTGATAAAGCCTGCGCCCATCCATGAGCCCTTTTCAGTGACTACATCCACGATATCGCCGTTCTCATACGGGCCGAACGGTCCTTCCGTCTCTTCGCCGTATACCCATGGATGACCGCTTCTCAGGAGCTTCTCCGCCTTTTTATTTATATTTACTACCGGATAATCTCTCTCCATTTAGAAAAACACACCTTTAATAAAAATCTCAATTCCTATCGCTATAAGTATAATGCCGCCGACTATGACAGCTTTTCCGCCGATCTTACTTCCGATCTTTTTGCCCAGGAGGAGGCCTCCCATACATATGGCAAATGTCACCACTCCGATCACAAGCGCTTCCACCAGCGCCGCGTACCAGCTGTACTCCGCTATCGTAAATCCCACAGAGAGCGCATCGATTGATGTTGCCACTCCCTGAAGCATCAGGGTTCCGAATCCAACGATCGCGGCCTCTTCTTCATTTCCCTTTACACCTTCGATTATCATTCTGATCCCAAGAAACAGAAGGATTGCGAGTGCTATCCATGGGATAAACTTCTGAAACCCCGTGAAAAACTCACTTATCGTATGGACGCACAGCCAGCCTATGAGAGGCATTGCTATCTGAAACAGCGCGAATGTTCCGGCTATCCCGGTCATCCGCGCTGCCTTCATTTTATCTTCCTTAAAGGCATTTGCCACAGACACTGAAAATGCGTCCATGGCCAGCGCTATGCCAAACAGGATGCTGTTAATGAAAAACAGTAGATCAAATATCATGTAAAGCCATTACAGGAGCAGTCCCGCTCCTCCGTAAATGCCGGCGTTATTGCCAAGTGTCGCAAGCGCAAACTTTGTATCCCTTGATGCATGGAACGCATACTGCCTGAAATACTTCTGCGTACCGTCTATGAGCATCTGCCCTGCCTTGCTGACTCCGCCGCCTATAACGAATATGTCGGTATTTACCACGCAGGCGATCGCTGCGAGTGCCCTTCCGAGAGTCCTGTACAGTCTGTCAGTCATGAGCAGTGCAGCCTCATCGCCGGCCTTTGCAGCGTCAAATATATCCTTACAGGTAAGGGTATCATCGTTCTTAAGAACTGTTTTAATCTCCGGATGCTCTGACAGAAACTTCTTAGTAACGCGGACAACGCCGTTTGCGGAGACATACTGCTCAAGGCAGCCTCTCTTGCCGCATCCGCAGGTATCAGGTTCATCTTCCGGCTCAGCGATCGGCATATGACCGATCTCGCCGCTGGCGCCGTTAACGCCGGCTGCTATCCTGCCGTCGATTATGATGCCGCCTCCGACTCCTGTACCGAGAGTTACCATGATGATATCGCGGTATCCCTTGCCGCCGCCCTGCCACATCTCTCCTAAAGCGGCAACATTTGCGTCATTTCCCGCCTTAACGGGCATGCCGGTAAGCCTTGACAGCTCATGCTCAACATTGAACACGCCCCATCCAAGGTTTACGCATTTGTAAATGGTCCCGTCAGTTCCGACCGGTCCCGGTACACCGAGGCCGATACCTTTTACATCGTCATCATCTACGCCAAGTTCGTCAAGTTTTGCCTTTACCGCATCCGCGATGTCAGACAGGATATGTGATCCGTTATCTTCTGTCCTGGTAGGGATCTCCCATGCATCCAGCAGCTGTCCGCCAGCCTCGAAAAAGCCTATCTTTATTGTTGTTCCGCCAAGATCAACACCAAAAGAATACTTCATCTTTCAAAGTCTCCTTTACGCAAAATCGAGTAGGCTCTCACCTACTCGACATACCCAAAACTAATGCACTGATCAGATGTCCCAGTCACCTTCGGGAGAGCAGTCAGCCTTCTTCAAAGCGTCAACTTCCTGTGTGGTGAGGTCTGTGTAAAGTGCGATCCTCTCCTTTGTGAGCATGGGCATATAGCCATCAGCCATCATCTTAAGGAGACGCGCTTCCTCAATATTTCTGGGTTCTCTTTCTTCGTTGGTTATTCTTCCGTACATGCTTTATGCCTCCTGCTTTTGTTTAAAATAATATTACTATAAGATAATTAAAAATACAATCGGGTAATTTGGATTCTGCTGCAGGCGAACTTATATTGTTTTTCTTCTCCTTTTGTGGTATATTGCTAAATGTTTAAAGCATCTTTTGTGCTTTAGTTCTATGTAATTTTGGGAGGAAAGAAAAATGAACAATTCAAAAGGTCTTTCAATCGCTGCTCTTGTACTCGGTATCGTTTCTTGCGTCATCCCCTGGTGGGGAATCGTTTGGGGCATCATCGGACTTGTCTGCGCTGTTGTAGGACTTATCCTTGCCATTAAAGCAAGAAAGCAGAACCCGAACACACTTGCCACAGTAGCACTTATCCTTTCGATCGTCGGCATCGTACTCTCGATCATCGGTATCATTGCATGCGGTATCTGCACACTTATGGCTGCAGGTATTTCTGAAGGCATCGAAAGCGGAGAGATCGACGTTAACGAGATTGAAAGTGCCATTAACGAGATCGCAACTACAATCGGCAACTGAAAGAGTTACTGATCACATCATGAACAGCCGGCCTCACGGCCGGCTGTTTTAGCTTAATCTCATGTTTCCTGCTATAATTGTCTTCGGAAGAACCATCGGCACTTACGGCATCTGCTCCGCCATTGGGCTGCTCGTAGCCGGTTTTGTTCTTTCATTAATAGGCAAGAAAAAGAAAATATCCTGGATGGACATCGTCCTCGCCATGCTCGCCGTTGGTATCGGTCTTTTAGTGGGCGGACATCTTCTGTACGGCATCACTCAGTACAGAGTGTTCTTATACACCATGAAACTGATCGGCTCTGCTCCGTTCAAAAGCGTTGCTGCCGGGCTGATATTAACTTTCGGAGGTTCCGTTTTCTACGGAGGATTCCTCGGAGGCATGGCCGGACTCGCAGTTTTCCTCAGGATAGAAAAAGATCTTAATAAACGTGACTTCTTTGACCTGTACGGTCTCGGTATCCCTCTCTTTCATTTTTTCGGCCGCATCGGCTGTTTTCTCGGCGGCTGCTGCTACGGAGCTGAATGTGAATTCGGCTTTCTTGTTGAGCACAACGACTTCTCGCCCGGACTCGCCGGAGTCCGCAGATTCCCGATCCAACTTCTCGAAGCTGTGCTGAACCTTGCCCTCTTTTTTGTCTTATATGTCATTTACAGACACATTCAGAAAAATGCTGAGACCAGAGACCGCAGCGGTATGATCATATTTCTGTACATGCTCATTTATCCTGTTTACCGGTTCATACTGGAATTCTTCCGCGGAGATGAGATACGCGGGCTGTGGGGACCGTTTTCCACCTCCCAGTGGATCAGTATCGCTGTTTTCATTGCAGGGCTGATCGGGACCATAGTCACTCTCAGAAAAAGTTCTTACAAATAATCAATCTGTGTTTTACTTTCTCAGCTTCGTTTAAGGAACGAAGCTTATTCTTGTTGTAGAAAAATGATCGGAGGTAATGGCATGAAAGGGTTTATTGCGGTCTTTGCCGCAGTTCTTACCGCATTTACTGCATATGTTGCACTGGACACATTCGTTATCCCCCGCTCCATGGCACCGGCTGTTTCTGAGGCTGTTGTTTCCATGGAAGAGACCTCAGCTGCTAAGGTAAATGAAACTGAAAGCACAACCGATGAGACTACCCAGGTTCAAACAGAAACAGAAACTGAAACTGAAGCTTATGATGGCGCAGACATAGAGATTGAAACCTATTACGAATACGACACTGTCATCTATGTGGCAGATGTTGAGTTTTCTTCTATCACTGAACTCAAGGCCGCATTTGCGGAAGACACATACGGCCGCAACATAACTGCTGTAACTTCCAATATTGCATACGATAACGGAGCCATCCTTGCGATCAACGGAGACTTCTATGGTTCACAGGAAAGGGGTTATGTTATCAGGAACGGTATCCTGTACAGGAGCGAGGCCAAATCGGATCAGGAAGACCTGGTCATATACGTCGACGGGACATTTGAGATCATAAATGAAGATGATATCTCCGCAGAAGAGCTGCTGGATGCCGGCGCATGGCATGTACTCTCTTTCGGACCCGGGATAGTGTCCGGCGGTGAGATAGCGGTCACCGAAGATGAGGAAGTCGGCAAAGCCAAAGCCAGCAATCCCCGGACCGCCATAGGCTTTATTGATGAGACTCACATAGTCATGGTTGTATCCGACGGCAGGACTGATGAAAGTGAAGGGCTGTCGCTCTATCAGCTTGCCGAGTTCATGCAAAGCCTTGGAGTGAGCGAGGCCTACAACCTCGATGGAGGCGGCTCATCGACCATGTACTATGACGGTGAGATTGTAAACAACCCGACCTCTTCGGGCAACTCCATCAAGGAACGTGCGATCAGCGATATCCTTTATTTTTGAGGTGAACAATGAGAGAGAAAAAACTATTATCAGTTATCAGAAAATACCTGCTGGCCGCCGGCTGCTGCGCAGTCTTCGGCATAGTTTATGAATTTTTCAGCCATGAAGTCTATACACCATACATGTATCTGTCCTGCCTTATCCCTCTGGTAGGCGGAACAGTGCCCTACCTGATCATCCACATGGCCCGCGCGCCGCTTCCGGCTCCTTTGTCCACTGTTCTTTACGCCTGCGGCATCGCGACGC
>SVDE01000134.1 GCA_015057955.1 Lachnospiraceae bacterium
AAAGCTGGTCTGTTTAGTTGTTCTGCCTTCGAGTAATGCCAGTCCGTTCTTAACGCTCTTTCCCCACGGTTCCATACCGAAGTCTCCGAAATTGGCACCGTAAGCCGTGGCGACGTCTGCCTTTGTCGCCAGATAATAAAGTATTGATGTATTGTCGGAAAAGCCCTGTATCCACTTGGGGTCTTTCTTAAATGCCTCTACATCCACATACGGAAGTATTTCCGCCAGGAAATCACCGCCTCCGGCTGAATATATTGCTCTTACAGATGGATCTCTGATCAGTTTGTTGAGCTGTCTTGCCTTTTCCTTTGCAGGGGCGCTTCTTCCGAATCTGTCATTGCCTGCAAATACATTATCCGTAAAAATAACCTTGTATCCGAGGTTTTCCAGAGCTGCCTTTCCGGATTCGAATCTGATGATCTCAGTTTCTTCTTCCATGCCGCGGCTGAGTGCCGTAACAGCTATTGTGTCACCGGGTTTTATGAATTTCGGAAAAATCATGTTGAAATACCTCTGATGTTTTTACATAATATTTTTGATCGTACTGAAAAGTATAAGTCAGATCATTTATTTTTACAATATGCGGAGGATACCATGAAACACGCCTGCCTGATAATATCCGGCGGAGAATTTGATCCATACCTGCCATCAGCGGATGAATATGACTATGTTATAGCCTGCGATAAAGGCTACGAATATGCCTGTGCATTAGGGCTGGTTCCTGACATTGTCATAGGTGACATGGATTCAGTTTCATGCAGTATTCCAAAGGATATTAAGACCGTACTTCTCCCGAGAGAAAAAGATGACACAGATACAAGCTGCGCCATAAAGCATGCCATTTCTTTGGGCTATACAGACATCTCTGTACTGTGCGCGATGGGCGGAAGGCCTGATCATGCCTTTGCAAATATTCAGGCTTTATGCGGCGCTGCAGCGTTAAATGCCAGAGCACGCATAATGTCATCAGATGCCGTGATCCATGCAGTATATAACTCTTCCATAACGCTCATGCGCAGAGAAGGTTGGAACTTCTCTGTATTCTCAGCATCTGACTGCTGCCGGGGTGTTGTCATAACCGGAGCTTACTACCCGTTAGACGGAGCCGAGCTCTACAACACATTCCCCAAGGGACAGAGCAACGAATGGGCTGCTGAGGAAGCAATGATCAGCTGCAGCAGCGGATTCCTGATCGTGATGGAAACTAAAATCTGATCGGTCTCCCCTTTTCCACTGAATATATGACCAGTTCACCGACTTCAATCCCTGTGGCTGCTTCCACTGCATCCCTGTATGCAAAGAGCTGCTCTTTATAAGTATTTATGAACTCCTCGTCAGTCTTATTGCGGTCAGTCTTGTAATCGACTATTATCATTTTTCCGTTTTCTTCAAAATACGCGTCTATTATTCCCTGTATGAGCCTCTGATCGCCATCCGCATCTTCCCTGCCCATGACAAACTGAGCTTCTCGCTTCAGCCTGCCTGAAGCCTCAGCACTGATCATGCGTCTTCCCGTATCAGAAAGAACGAATTCAGCTGCTTTCCCCGGATCTATGGAGTTTTTCTGTACATTTGTCAGCATGCCTCTCTCTAAGAGATCGTCCAGCATGTTCTTTATTGTCTGCAGCACTTCGTCTGCATCAGTAACTCCTTCGAAAGCTTTAAGGTCCATCACTTCGAAGAATCTGTGATATGCTGTACCCTTTTCAGCACCTGTAAGAGTTCCGTCATCTTCGGCATATTTCCAGGTCCACTTGGGTGCGTCCTCATCCGATGAGTGCTCTGCGAGCTGCGAAGCTGTCATCTTAACAGGCTTTGATGCCGATGACATATAAGGATAACTAAAAGAGAGGCTCTCCTTTATTGCGAATGCCTGATCGCTTAGACCTTCCCGTGTGGTCAGTTCATGTATCCTCCCTGCTACATCACCAGCCAGATCGCTTTCCTGAGCTCTCTTTTCTTCTGTCTCAAGCATACCGGTCACATCTGCACTGAATCTGCAGGTAAAGAAAGAAGGCTGCCTTACTTCTTCACTGCAGTTTCCGGCCAGTCTGATCGCACCTGCGTCGGTGTGCCGTATGAGTGCTCTGCCCATTGTCTTCATGGAACTGTTTGAACCAAGGATGCTGCTGTAAGAGAGCTGCATCCTGTCACTGTAAAGCTCCAGCCCCCATCTTTCCGCTGCGCTTCCAAAATAGTTCATGGATCCCGTGATGATGAGTTTTTCTTTTGCCCTGGTAAGTGCAACATACAGTACACGCATCTCTTCAGCACACAGCTCTATTTTCTTGGCTGCGCGAATGGTTTCCATGAGAAGCGTCTTGGTAACGATACGCTCTACAGGATCTCTGAGTTCAATTCCAAGACCTATCTCACGGTCAAGGACGATGCTTTTATTTATGTCAGTACGACTGTGTTCCTTTCCGGTGCGTGCAAGGAACACTATCGGGAACTCAAGTCCTTTTGATTTATGAATGGTCATCATCCGGACCGCATCCGCATCACTTTCTGTAAGCTGAGCCTGACCGAAATCCTGATCTGTATCCTTCATGTGATCCAGATATCTAAGGAAATTATAAAGTCCTGTAAATGAACTTCTGGAATATCCTGCGGTTTTATCCCTGAACAGTTCTATGTTTGCCCTGCGGCTCTCACCTCCGGGCATCGAGGCAAGCATGAGCTCCAATCCGCTCTTTGAGATAACGTGATCCAGAAGATCGCAGATCCCCAGATAGGAATTAAGGCGTCTGAAATCATCAAGTTTTTCCATGAACGCATTCAGCTCCATTGACTTCCTGTACCCAAGGCAAGCACTGTACATGCTGAAAGGTTCTTCCTTGTATGAGAGCCTGATCTGCGCAAGCGTATTTCCTGACACGCCTGCAAGCGGGCTAGTAATGACCGCGGTAAACGGAATGTCCTGGAACGGATTGTCAATTATCTTAAGAAGGTCAATGAGGAGCCGGATCTCCATCGAATCAAAGAATCCTCTTGAAGAATTCTTTATCACAGGGATCTTCCGGTTTAAAAGTTCCTGCTCGATCTCGGGATTATCCGACGTCCGTGTAAGTATGGCTATGTCGCTGTAACATACTTTTCTGAATCCCCCGTTCTCCAGGTCTGAAACATGCCCGTTTTCAACAAGTTCTTCGATCCTTTTGGCTATTATGTACGCTTCACTCTCACGGCCATCAGTTCCGCCCTCATTTATGAAAACGAATTCGGGAATATACTCTTCGCTATCCTCCGGAGCCGGGTATTCTGCGCCTAATTCAAGCGCATGTCCGTCTCTGTAATCTATACTGCCGATGTCTCTGATCATGGTCTGGGTAAATACGTCATTTACCAGATCCAGTATCTCTGATCTGCTGCGGAAGTTTCGGTTAAGCAGTATCCTCTCGCTGTTTTCCGATGCTCCGGCATATTCATCATATTTATCAGCAAAGAGATGTGGAACCGCCATTCTGAAACCATAGATGCTCTGCTTTACGTCACCGACCATGAACACATCCGGACGGCCAAACCGTTCAGTTGAAAGCGCTTTGATGATATATTCCTGAAGAAGGTTAGTATCCTGGTATTCATCGACTATGATCTCACGGATACCCTTTGCCATATGGTCAGCAACCGAAGTATAGACAGGATTCCCCTCCCCGTCCCTGACCATGCGGCCATTCTCATCATGCTCAATGAGTATTCTGAGCGCATAGTGTGCAACGTCACTGAAATCAGCTATTTTTCTTGCTGTTTTGGCAGCGAGGAATCGGTCTGCAAAATCCAGCGTCAGGTCAGCGATCGCCCTCGCGACCGGAGCGCATTCTGCCATGTCTTCGTATGCACTTGACAGTTCTTTTGAGAAGAATGTATCCCTTAATGATTCAAGTCGTGCCTTGATATCCTTTCTGATGGCCTGTGCATCACTTTTCAGTTTTTCATCAACATCATCCGTTTTTCTGATCGTCGGAGCATTTTCCCATTGGTCAAGGAATTCCCTTATTGCCTCTCCCCTCAGGTCAAAGATCTTATCTTCGCCTGTGATCGAACCGATGAACTCAATTATTTTCTCAAACCCCTCTGTGTACTTATAAGGACCATAGTTCATGTTCGAGATCTTAAGCGCAGTCTCTGCCTCTTTTTTTATTGCATTCAGCTCGTTCTCCACGATCTTTCTGAGTTCCATGAGCCAGAAGGCTTCCTCATCAGAATAATCCGTTCCGCATCCGGCCGCCTTGATATATGGAGCGACACTGTTCTTTATCCATTCTTCAGGTTCCGGATGGCTCTGGGCAAAGTCATAAAGTGAAAGGATGATCTCCTCGAGCCTTGAATCGCTCTTATCGGTATAAAAATTAACAAACCTCAGGAAGTCATCTTCCGGGTCCTTATAGCGTTCTTCTATGAGGTCGTTCAGGACATCTGACCTCAGGATCGCTGTTTCGCTCTCATCCGCGATCCTGAACAACGGATCGATGTCGCACAGCTGGAAATTGTTGCGTACGATGTCCATGCACAAAGAGTCAATTGTGCAGATGGGTGCGTTATGTACAGCGATCAGCTGTCTGCGGAGATGTTCGTTTGAAGGATCATCTTTCAATGCCTTGCGCACGCCTTTGTATATCTTATCGCGCATCTGGGCAGCTGCCGCTCTGGTAAATGTCATTATGAGCAAAGAACCGACGTCGGCAGGATCATCAGGTGCGGTCAGCATGCTCATTACACGGGCTACCAGGACCGTGGTCTTTCCGGAACCTGCGCCGGCAGATACGAGCACATTTTTTCCCCTTGTCTGTATGGCCTGTTCCTGTTCGTCAGTCCATTTCATTTCCGCCATATATGGTCTCCCTTATCTCATTGTCATCTTTTTCCAGTTCGCGCCAGTCTGTCCCGAACTGTCCAGGTTCAAAACGGCATATGTCTTTGTAATCGCAGAAGCTGCAGCCATTGTGTGAGTCGTTTTCCCTGTATGGTGAAAGATTAATGTCTCCGCTCTTTATCGCCTCTCCCGCCTGGGTTATCCTCCCTGAAACAAAACGGATCAGATTGGAGAATTCACATCTGTCTGCGATTATGCTCCTGGAGGATATTCCGCTGCCTGTAAGTGTAACCGGAATGATGTTGCTCTTATCACCGCTTGCCAGTTCGGTATCCATGGCATGTATGATGTCATCCTCTGCCAGGGTAAGACCGCTCATGCGGTTCTTTCCTTCAACAGCATCAGGTTTTACATAGCTGTCATTTACAAGGTAATAATAGATACCTCCGGGAACAACATTTCTTCCAGGATTCTTTTTCCGGATCTCCTTTACGGCGCTGTCTGCATAAGCGACCAGCTGGAGCTGGAGTCCCGAATAAATATCACGTATGCTGAACTTCTTGCTGCCTGACTTGTAGTCTATGATCTTTACAAAGATATCTCCGGAATCGTAAATGTCTATCCTGTCGATCTTGCCTTTGAACACTACATCATCCGACAGTTTCTCATTGAATGAGTATTCAAATTCCTCAGGTTCAAATAATCCTGCTTTTACATGCTCTCTTATGATGTCAGTGGTTCTTGAGGATATCTGCGCAATGCGTTTCTTGAAATGCTCATTTCTTGACGAACTGCTCAAAATATCATTTCCGATGTTTTCTATTGCCTCGTTTACGCACTCTCCGATGATCCTGTGGCTGTCGTCGTCACTGATGTCTCTGAATGAATATCCTTCTTCCAATATCCTCTTTGAGTATCTTTCAAGGGCGTCATGGTAGATGGTGCCGAGATCTGTTGCCTCAACCTGGTACTCCCGCCGTTTTTCAAGTCTGAGTCCGTAATTAAGGAAATGCCTGTACGGACACATGAAATACGTCTCATACCTGCTGACACTGCCATGAAGGACTTCTCCGTACAGATCCATGGCTACCCGTTTATCCAGGCTGCTCTGTGAATTTGTATAGAAAGCTCCTGACATAAGAAGTCTTAAAACGTCCGGTTCTGCATTGGCCAGGTACTCGAGGACTGCGCTTTCGCTCACCTCTCCTCCTGATACCAGTCGTCTCAGATCCGAAGCCGCCATTTCAAATGCGCTTTCTCTCCAGAGTTCATCCTCATCCCTGTTGTGTACGGTTTTAACTGAACCGGAAAAGCCCGGAATAAGCTCGTCCAGATCTTCAAGTATGCAGGACGGGCTCAGCTGTTCTCCGCTCACTGAAAGCGTCGGATATGTAAGATAGAGCTGATCAGAGGGTTTGTTAAATGCAAGAGTCAGATAATACCTCTGTACATAGAGGTTCTCCAGTACGGTCGGGGCAATCTCAAAACCGGTTCTCAGCAGTTCTCTTTCTTTCTGAGTAAAAAGCGCGGATCCGCTGCCCGCAGACGGTATGCGCCCATCGTTCATGCCCATGACAAACAGGTGGGATATGTCACCCAGCCTTGTTCGTGTGAGGTCACCAACAACCAGCGCATCAATTGAAGGGGGTATGGTTCCGATCCTGATCTCACCTGCCCCGTTCTCTATCATGCCGGCAAATTCGGACGCAGTCATCGGTTCCTGTCCGAGTATGGTCTCTGCTTTGTCAAGAAGTTCTGTTATCTCGTCATGGATCTGCCCATACTGCAGCGCCAGGGCCAGCTCACCCTCAGCCTCGAAACCGTGAGCCATCTCATCTATACGGTCCTTTACAGAATACTCTTCAAGAAGTTTTCTGATGCACATGCAGAACATCTTCGCCGGTCTCGCAGTACGCGATGTACGGCCATGGAAGTTCAGCAGCGGCGGGATGATCTTTGCCTTTATGTCATTAAGTTTTTCCAGGTCAAATGCGTCAGCTCCTGACCTGAGAGTCCTGTTCGCGGTAAACG
>SVDE01000025.1 GCA_015057955.1 Lachnospiraceae bacterium
CGGAAGGACCGTAGAATACGCCGATCTTCTCACGGAGCTGGTTGATGAAGATGATCGTGCAGTTTGTCTTGGATGTGATCGCGGTAAGCTTTCTCAAAGCCTGGGACATGAGACGGGCCTGTGCACCAACAGTGGCTTCACCCATGTCGCCGTCTATCTCATGCTTCGGAACGAGCGCCGCAACTGAGTCAACGATTATGATGTCAATGGCTCCGGACCTGACCATGGTCTCAGCTATCTCAAGACCCTGCTCACCGTAGTCCGGCTGGGAGATATAGAGATTGTCAACATCAACGCCGATGTCATGAGCATACTTGGGATCGAGCGCATGCTCGGCATCGATGAATCCGGCAATGCCGCCTGCCTTCTGAACTTCAGCAACGATGTGCAGCGCAAGTGTCGTCTTGCCGCTGGCTTCGGGACCATAGATCTCAATGATCCTTCCCTTGGGGATGCCGCCTACACCAAGTGCCTTGTCAAGACTGATGGATCCTGTTGATACGGTATCAACTTCCATAGCGGTCTTATCACCCAGTTTCATGACAGATCCCTTGCCGTAGTCTTTCTCTATCTTGCTTATGGCAGCGTCTAACGCTTTCTGTTTTTCACTTCTGTCCATTTCGATCTCCTTTTTCAAAAAGCGAACTTATGTTCGGTTTTTATAATATTAATATAATCCGCCATTATTGTCAAGGCGTTTTGCCGGCTCAGTGAAAATATATCACGGCTTTTATACCGGTGCCACAGCGCAGGGTGATATTTAATAATCTTAACCGAAATTTAAAAGTGTAATACACGGCTACTGTTATCAGTACGCATGTATCTTATATCTGTTCTTATTGATAGGCTGATACCTGTCATAGAAGTAATCTTTGTCACAGACTTCTTCGCCGCCTGAATAGTATATCCTCGGCACACGTTTTCCGATGTCGCATGCGAATTCATAATTGAAGGAACCCGCAAGTTCTGAGATCTCCTCCATTGTGATCTCAGCATCCCCGTCTTTTCCAACGAGTGTGACCCTTGTATCCCTTCTGACATCCGGGATGTCTGTTACATCCACCATGAACTGGTCCATGCAGACCCTTCCTATTATCGGGGCTTTCTTTCCGTTGATCAGCACATAACCTTTATTTGACAGGCTCCTGAAATAGCCGTCGCCGTATCCTACCGGTATGGTTGCGACTTTTGTATCCTTCTGCGCGACAAATGTTGCGCCATAGCTGACCGAAATTCCTTTTTCTATTGTCTTGACCATGACAACATGGCTGTGCAGTGAAAGTGCCGGCTTAAGTTCGATCTGATGCACATGCTCTGACGGGTAAAGGCCATATATGGAAATACCCAGGCGCACCATGTCCATGTTAGCCTCCGGCATAAGAGTGGCAGCTGCACTGTTTGAACAGTGCTTGACCGGGATATGCACTCCCCTCTTTTCCAGTGAATCACATACCCATTTGAACTTTTCAAACTGCTCATATGCACTTGTAAGGTCATCACTGTCTGAAGCAAAGAAATGTGTAAATATGCCTTCGACCTCGATGTTTTTCATGGAATATATCTTTTCTATGATATCAAGGCTTTCTTCTGTAGGCGCGAATCCTATCCTGCTCATGCCGGTATCGATCTTTATGTGCACTTTTGCGACCCCGTCCATGTCACGCGCAAATTCATCTATCTGCTCTGCCATCTCAAGATCAAAGACCGTCATGCGTATCCTGCTCCTGATGGCATACATGGTATTGTGGGTATGTATGTATCCCAGGCATATGATCGGGTGCTCTATGTCATGGTTTCTTAAGTTTGTAGCTTCATCAAAAGTCGCCACAGCAAAGAAATCAACATCATTCTTCAGTTTCTTTGCGATCGGGACAGCCCCGTGGCCGTAGCCGTCGGTCTTGATCACGGCACACGTTTTTGTGCCCTCTTTAAGGCCTTTTTTGATATTAAGGACATTTTCACGTACGGCATCGAGGTCAACCTCTGCCCATACTCTGTAGTAGATATAATTAGTTTCCATTATTTGCTCCGTTTTACAGAAATTGTTTTAGTTCTCTTGAAAGGCGTGCGACCGGAAATCCGACAACATTGAAGTAATCGCCGATGATCCTTTTAACGAGCAGTCCGCCCCTTCCCTGTATGCCGTATGAACCTGCCTTGTCCATGGGTTCTTTGGTGCTTATGTATTCCCTGATCTCTTTTTCATCCAGTTCATACATCTCCACATCCGTCTGATCCGTGAATGTGGTATTCATGCCCGATCCGGTATCATATATGGTCACACCGGTATGGACTGTATGCATTTTCCCCGACAGCATGCTGAGCATCCTGAAAGCGTCTTCCTCATTTACCGGTTTCCCAAGGATGCAGCCATCAAGTGCGACTATCGTGTCAGCGCCGATCACAATATATCCTTCAGAGCTTTCATCTGAAGGATGTATGTTTCCGCTCATTATACCTTCCGCCACGCTTAAGCATTTCAGCCTGGAAAGTCCTGCAGCAGTCTCTTCGGGAGAAGATGCATCAGTATGCTCATCGCAGTCCGAAGTTATCACTTCGAAATCCAGGTCTGTGAGCTTCATCAGTTCTCTGCGTCTGGGTGAACCCGACGCTAAAATTATCTTCTTCATGCATAGGATGATAGCACAATCATCGGATCTTTTCACCAAAAATGCAGATAAAGGCGGCAATCTTTGACTATATTGATCATAGATGATAAAATATATTGGTTATGAATGAAATCCTGCGAAAGTCAATAGATGATGTAACGCCGGGTCTCCTTCGCCAGGCCAGAGCCACTCTTTCAGTAAACAGAATGGTGGGCGTCACCGGAGAAAGGATCCGTATTCCGCTTGAAGGCCGTGACACAGAATGTGTTTTTTACAGGGCAAACGAAGCAGATGCGCCTCTTATCATCGCTTATCACAGCGGAGGCTGGCTGTTTGGCGGATGTGCCCTCAACGATTCAATGTGGACCGTGATGGCTGACACTCTGGGCATGAACATCATCTCTGTCGGCTACCGGATGGCTCCTAAGCACAAATGGCAGGCATCTCTGGCTGACGCATATGACAGCGCGGTGTACCTATACCAAAACAGCCATTCATTCGGGTTTGACAGAGAACGGATAACGCTCTTCGGACCGTCGGCCGGCGGCAACATGGCTGCCGCTGTCTGCATAAAGGCAGCAAGGGAAAACATGATGGTCTTTAAGGATCTGGTCCTTCTCTATCCCCTGCTTGATGTATCGACAGAGCCGGCGCTTAAAGGCCCTGAATATTACGGCGGACCCGCAGCATATGTAATGAACGAGCAGCACGTCCTGCCGGAAGAAAGCAAAGACCCGCTTGCTTCACCGGTATTTGCAGATGCACTCGACCTGAAACATTTTCCCAGAACGCTTGTCGTAACAGCGGAAAAAGACGCGCTCAGGCATGAGGGAAAACTATTTGCGGAGAACCTTGCTGCTGCAGGGATCGCTGCCCGGTGCGTCGAAGCTGAAGGAATGTCCCACTGTTCCTTCGAACTCGGTTGCAGGGACGGACTGACAGACTTTGAGAAGGGATTCATCGGACCTGACGGTGTGGAGACATTCCTGTCGGGAGCAGCAAAGGATTCAACATATAAAATATTAGATTTGATAAAAAAGGAATTGAAAAATGATCAGTGCTAACAATGTAACTCTGCGTGTCGGAAAGAAAGCTCTTTTTGAAGACGTCAACATCAAATTCGTCGAGGGCGAATGCTACGGCCTCATAGGTGCGAACGGCGCCGGAAAATCAACATTCCTGCGCATCCTTACCGGTCAGCTCGAACCGTCCAAGGGAGACGTTACCGTATCAAAAGGACAGCGTATCTCTTTCCTTGAGCAGGACCACTTCAAATATGATGACCAGGTCGTCCTCGATACCGTCATTCAGGGAAATGCCAGGCTGTATGAGATCATGCAGGAAAAAGACGCCTTATACGCCAAAGAAGACTTCTCTGAAGAAGACGGAGTCAGGGCAAGTGAGCTTGAAATGGAATTTGCCGAGATGAACGGCTGGGAGGCTGAGAGCGATGCTGCTTCACTGCTGAACGGCCTCGGAGTTGATACGGAATTCCATTATTCACTCATGAAAGACCTCCCGGGTCCGTTAAAAGTCAAGGTCCTGCTCGCAAGAGCCTTATTCGGAAACCCTGATATCCTGCTCCTAGACGAGCCTACAAACCATCTCGATCTCGATGCCATACAGTGGCTGGAGGAATTCCTCATCAACTTTGATAACACTGTCATCGTTGTTTCGCATGACAGATATTTCCTCAACAAGGTCTGTACCCAGATCGCAGACATCGACTACGGCAAGATTCAGCTGTATGCAGGAAACTATGACTTCTGGGTTGAGTCAAGCGCCCTCATCATCAAGCAGATGAAGGAAGCGAACAAGAAGAAAGAAGAAAAGATCAAGGAACTCCAGGAATTCATACAGAAATTCTCTGCAAACGCTTCAAAGGCCAAGCAGGCTACTTCAAGGAAGAGAGCTCTTGAAAAGATCGAGCTTGAGGAGATCAGGCCTTCAAGCCGTAAGTATCCTTTCATCGATTTCAGGCCGGACCGCTCTATCGGAAATGAAGTTCTTCAGGTTGAAGGCCTCACTAAGACGATCGACGGTGTTAAAGTGCTTGACAACATAACATTTACACTCGGCCATGATGACAAGGTTGCTTTTGTCGGCAGCAATGAGCTGGCAAAAACTACTCTTTTCAACATTCTCATGGGCCTTGACACACCTGACAGCGGAACATACAAATGGGGAGTTACCACATCCCAGGCATATTTCCCCAGAGATTATACAAAAGAGTTCGATTCGGATGAGACGATCGCTGAATGGCTGACCAGCTATTCCCAGATCAAGGATGCGACATATGTAAGAGGTTTCCTTGGAAGGATGCTCTTTGCCGGCGAAGACGGGATCAAGAGGCTGCGCGTTCTCTCAGGTGGTGAACGTGTCAGATGCCTTCTTTCAAAAATGATGATCTCCGGTGCCAATGTCCTGATCCTGGATGAGCCTACAAACCATCTGGACATGGAATCCATCACCGCTCTTAATAACGGACTTATCAAATTCCCGGGCGTTGCTCTCTTTGCCTGCCATGACCATCAGTTTGTGCAGACTACAGCAAACCGCATAATGGAGATCGTTGACGGACAGCTCATTGACAAGATGACAACTTATGATGAGTATCTCGAGGCAGATGCCGCAGCAAGAAAACGTACAGTATATACTGTGTCTGAAGAAGAAATAGCCGCAAATGAGGCTTCTGAGGATTAATGGATTTTATTGACCTTCATGTTCATACAACAGCATCCGATGGTACATGTACTCCTTCTGAAGTAGTTGAGATGGCTCTTGAAACAGGGCTTTATGCCATTGCCATAACTGACCATGACACGGTCGCAGGCGTAAATGAAGCCATCGGCGCTGCTTCCGGAAGACCTCTCAAAGTAATTCCGGGAGTGGAGATATCTTCTGTTTATGACGGACGGGAAGTACATGTCCTGGGGCTGAACATCGACCATCACAACAGCTTTCTCCTCAGGACGCTCAGTCAGGTAGAAGAGATCCGGAATGAGAGAAATGAAAAGATGTGCTCCCTGCTTCAGAAACAGGGCTTTGACATCACCATGGAGGAATTAAGGCAGAAGGCCTCCAAAACCACTGTCACCAGAGGTGACATGGGCAGGCTGATGGTGGCAAAAGGATATGTCAGGAACATTGATGAGGCCTTCCTGCTGTATCTTTCCTCATATTCTGAGCATTCCTGTTATGTGCCCAGATTCAGGATGCCCCTTGAAGATGTTAGCAAGCTCATTACATTTGCAGGCGGAATATGTTCGATAGCCCATCCGGTACAGTATAAAATGACCATAGAACAGTACCGTAAGCTGTTCAGGTCTGCGAGAAGATTCGGTATCAAATGTGTTGAGGCCATCCACTCGGATAACGGACCAGGTGATCAGGACAAATTCACGTCCCTCGCACTTGAAGAAAACCTGCAGATCACCGGCGGATCTGATTTTCACGGAAAGTCAAAACCTGATATCACGATCGGGACCGGCCGCGGAAATATAATGGTTCCCAAAACCATTTTAAATAATATAGGAATAACTGACATTTAACGGAGTGATCATTATGCTTAGTCTTCCGGAATACGCAAAACTTTATCTTCCCCACAAACTGCAGCCTGTAATAGGCGCTGTTCAGTTCATCCACGGCATGGGTGAGCATCAGGGCCGGTACACTGAATTTGCAGAGCATCTGGCTTCCAACGGATATGCAGTCATCATGGGTGACCTCAGAGGGCACGGCGTAAATGTAAGCCGTGAAGCAGATCTCGGTTACATCGGTGATAACGGAGCCGCCAAACTTGTCGGTGACATACATGATCTTACACGCATCATTACAGAGCGCTGTCCTAACGTACCTTACATACTCATCGGCCATGGAATGGGAGCCATTGTTGCTGCCGCATATTTTAAGAAATACGACTATTTCCTTAACGGACTGATCCTAAGCGGAATGCCCAGTGAGCGCGGACGCTATGCCGATAAGCTCAATCTCCGTCTTAAAACTGCATCAAAAGGTGAATATTACAGATCACATTCGCTCTACTCCTCTATTTACGGCATATACACAAACCAGTTTACTAGGGAAGGTTCCTCAAGCGCCTGGCTTTCTTCCGATCCCAAAGTATGGAAGGAATTCGATGATGACCCCAGATGCGGCTTCATTTATACGCTGAACGGGTATCAGACGTACATCGATCTCCTTGAAAACACGTACAAAAGAGGAAGCTGGATCTTGAAGAACATGCATGTTCCCATCAGGCTCGTGGCAGGGTCAAGGGATACATGTGCCGGCAACAAACATAAGATGACAAAGATAGCCTCCGAATTCCGTTCGCATGGATATGATAACATCGACATCCAGCTTATACACGGCCTGCGCCATGACATATACAACGATACAGGCTGTGAAAAGACTTATGACTACATATTGAATGTTCTTGACGGCATCTCAAATGCTGATGAATGACTGGGGAGATATAATGAACGGAAACATCATCATAAAAGAAGTTAAAGGGCGTTCAATGCTCAGGAAATTTGTGGATGTCCCAAATGTAATGTACAAGGATGTCGAACAATTCATCCCTGCTTTTTACGGAGATGACCTGGCTGACTGGAATCCTAAAAAGAACCCTGCAATGCAGTACTGCGAAGCCAGGGCATTTCTGGCTTACCGCGATGGTGAGATAGTCGGAAGGATAGCCGCCATCTACAGCAAAAGATCAAATGAGGTCTGGGGAACAAACCGCATGCGTTTTTCCCAGGTTGACTTCATTGATGACCCTGAAGTATCTTCAGCTCTCTTCGCGAAGGTTGAAGAATGGGCAAGGGAAAAGGGATGCGACCAGGTGCACGGACCTCTGGGATTCTGCGACATGGACCGTGAAGGCATGCTCGTTGAAGGATTCGATATCCGCAGCATGTTCATTACTTATTACAATCATCCGTATTACAATGATCACCTTAAAGCCCTCGGATATGATAAGGATGTTGACTGGATCGAATACAAGCTCATGACTCCTTCACCGGATGATCCTTTCTACATGACGATCCACAGGCTGGCTGACAGAGCCCTCAGGGACGGTACCTACCATAAAGTATCACTTGCAAACCGAAGACAGTACAAACCTTACATAAAGAAAGTCTTCAACCTTGTTAACGAGGCATATGCCGCTCTTTACGGTGTGGTCGAACTTAACATGGAACAGATAGAAAAGTATGCGGACAAGTTCATACCGCTGATAAACCCCGACTACTGCGCTCTGGTTGTCGACAAAGATGACAACCTCTGTGCATTCGGTGTCTGTGCGCCATCTGTTGCAGCAGCGATAAAGAAAAGCAACGGAAGGCTCTTCCCTACCGGCTGGATCGGGGTCCTTAAAGCCTTAAGAAAGAATACCGCTGTTGACCTGCTGCTCATGGCTGTAAAACCCGAGCTTAAAAACACCGGTCTGAATGCCGTCGTGATAGACCATATCATGAACAGTGCCATGAAAAACGGCATAGAATATGCCGAGACCGGTCCTCAGCTTGAAACAAATACCAAGATGATCACTCAGTGGAAAATGCTGAATCCGGTGCCTCACAAAAGAAGGCGCTGTTACATAAAAACAATAGGAGGTTGAATGATGTTTTGTGTAAAATGCGGTAACCAACTTGATGATGATGCAAAGTTCTGCTCCAAATGCGGAAGTCCTGTGGAAAATGCAGCTCCTGCACCTGCAGCGCCTGCGTCTGCTCCGGCTCCTGCCCCTGCATCAATAGTGCCTGCAGGAAAATCGATCAGGTATAAATGCTCATGCGGCACTGTCCTTGACACTGTTGAAGGCGCTTCCTGCAGCAAATGCGGAAAACCCATGGCTGATAACTGCGGCTACTATAAGCTGTACCGTATGGGAAGCCCCATGGGAGTTGCCGTCGGCTTTGGCATCTACATTGACGGCGAACCCTACGGACATATAGGGAACAAGCAGACATGCTGGATAAGGCTTCCTTACGGAAAGCACAATGTACATATAGCATCAGGCATGAACAGAAGATGCACAGACATGACATTTGAACTGTCTCCCGAGCATCCTCTTGAGTGCGCTAAAGTTCATATGAAAATGGGAGCATTTTCAAATACTTTTGTGATCGAGCCGGCTAATAACTCTGAAGTTCCGGATTGACCAGTCTGATCATAAAACGAAAAAGGAGCTGCGGCATTGGCCGCAGCTCTTTTATTTCTTAAGTATATCAACTGTGTGGGCACTTGCGCCGAGAAGGTCTGCCCTCTCACATACAGCCATCTGATAATCTATGAACCGTGCAAACTCCTCTTCACTGAGGCGGTTTAAAAATTGTCTCATGTGGTTTGCCGGTCCGTCCGGTGAAAATATCTTTATCCGGCTGAGTCCGGCTTCTTTAGCAAGGCGGTCTATGTCTTCAGTCCTGACATAATCATATAGATCTTCCCCGCCTGCCACTGTCTTAAACTCTTTATCGAGTTTTCCTTCGGCAAGGCATTCAAGGACATGCTGTTCTTTGAATGCGTATGTCAGCACACTGTATTCGTTCATGATGTATGCCGCCATTATTATCCCGCCCGGCTTTGTTACACGTTTTGCCTCAAGAAGAGCTTTCAGTTTATCTTCGCGGCCTATAAGGTGATACATCGGGCCAAACAGGAGAGTCAGGTCAAACTCATCATCCGGAAGCCTTTTAAGCTTTAGTGCGTTTCCCTTAAATGCCTTTATCTCCGGACACTTTTGTTTTAATCTGCCAAGATTATGCTGTACCGGTTCAACCGCTGTAACATCATAACCCTCATTGAATAAAGTGATCGAATAACGTCCTGTGCCGGCTCCGACCTCAAGGATCTTATCCCCCGGCTTCAGAAAGTCATGGATATACTTCATCGTTATGATGAACTCTACCCGTCCGTGCCTTGAGTCAAGACGCTTATCCTCATTGAACTTATTATAGTATTCGTCTAATGAAGTCATGCAGCATTTTTTTTGCGCTGAATGTTGCGGCCTATGATCTGAAGCACAATGGCCAGTGCAACAAGCGCAATGCCTATGATATCAGTAAGTGTTCCCGGTATGAGAAGCGTTATGCCGCCCGCTATGAACAAAATCCTCTCTATGATATTTGTCTTCTTGAACACATATCCGTTAAGTGCAGCAGCGACACCGAATATACCGATGATAGAAGTCAGAATGACCATTATCGCATTCAGCACTCCTTTATCCATCAATATCATGGAAGGATTGAGCGCAAATACATACGGGACAAGGAAAGCTGCTATTGCAAGCTTTGTCGCATTTATACCGGTCTTCATCGGATTCGACTTCGCTATTGCGGACCCCGCATATGCTGCCAGGGCTACCGGAGGGGTGATGTCAGCAACGATACCGAAATAGAAAACGAAGAAGTGAGCAGCGATAACATTTACACCCATCTGGATAAGGATAGGCGCGCATGTGGAAGCCATGATACAGTAATTAGCTGTTGTCGGAACACCCATTCCAAGAATGATGCAGCATATCATCGTAAGGAACAGGCAGATCAGCATTGAGATGATCGGATTAGGGATCGATTTGCTGAGTCCAACTACAACTGTGATAAGTTTGTTTGCAAGACCTGTTGCCGTGATGCATCCCGCAACGATACCTGCCATGCAGCATGCGATAACAACAGTAACGCAGCTCCTTCCGCCGGCCTCAAGTGAATTATAAGTCATCTTGGCGACGTTCTTTACCACAGTTAATGCGTTATTCTTTTCTTTTACAGCATCCATTATCTGTCCTGGAAGGACCACTATTATCGAAAGTATGATGGCAATTGCAGCCGAGAATGCCAGTGTCCTGGATCCGGAAGCAACAAGCCATACAAGGACAACAAGAGGAATGAGCAGATAGATCTGCGGAAGCAGTGCCTTTAATTTAGGCAGGTTCTCTCTTGATATACCCTTCAGGCCAAGCTTTTTAGCCTCAAGGTGAACTGCTATGAATATGCCGAAGAAATACAGGACTGCGGGAAGGATAGCCAGCAGAGCTACCTGTCCGTAAGGCACACCCATGTACTCAGCCATCAGGAAAGCAGCAGCTCCCATGATCGGGGGCATGATCTGTCCGCCTGTTGAAGCTGCAGCCTCAACTGCTGCGGCGAAATCCGGTTTATAACCGGTCTTTTTCATCATCGGGATCGTGACTGATCCGGTAGTAACGGTATTTCCAACTGAAGATCCGGAAACCATTCCGCAAAGGGCTGATGATATGACAGCAACCTTAGCGGGTCCGCCTGAATAGGAACCGACGAGCGCATTCGCACAACTGATAAAGAAATTTGATATACCGGTCCTCTCAAGGAATGCACCGAATATAATGAATATCGCTATGAACTTGGCACAGACCTGAACAGGCGTCGAAAGAATTCCTGATGTACTGTAAAACAGCGTATACATCAGACGTTTAACGATTGTCCATGCACTCTGGTCAGGTGACTGGATCGAAAAATGTATGAATGAATAGATAACGAGTATGGCAGCTACAACTATTATCGGAAGACCTACACAGCGCCTGCACAGCTCTACTATGCACAATATGGCTATTATACCGATGATCGTAAGCAGCACAGACATCTTGGCCGCGCTCGTGATCACCCTTGATAACCTTTTATAAGTAAAGCAGTAATAAAAGAATGACGCGGATGCCACAAGCATGATCGCAATGTCATACCATGGGATATAATTCGGCCTTACATGTTTCTTGCTGGCAGGATAATACAGATATCCGATGAGCATGACAAGCCCAAGGAAAGAAGTAAGTCTTATCTCAAGCGCAGCTGTGGAAAACAGAGTCAGATAAATGCAGTAAACCGAAAAGATCGCCGTGAGCGCTGATATGATGACTTTAGGAACGCCGGTCCATATCCTGGTGGCTGACTCCTTGTCATACTGGCGCATAAGTTCTTCCTGGTTGACAGTCTCGTTTTTTACTTCACTCATGGAAATATTTCCTTTCGCTCAAAATGATCTGTACAGGCATGCACATGAAAGCTCAATAAGCATGTCTCTGCAGATCATCAATTCCCGGGCTGCCGCAAAAGCAGTCCGGGAACAAATGGTTTATTGATGACTACTGATTATTCTCAGTATGTTCCTGCCGGGATTGTGTACTCGCTGTAGAAAGGTGACTCTGCAAGGAGTGCATTGATATGATCAGCATCAAATCCGACAAGATAGATTGCCTTGGATGTAGCAAGATCTGTGATCGCAGTTGTAGGAGCACCTGCAACTATGAAAGCTGCATCGATCTTTCCATCCTTAAGAGACTCAGCTGAATCTGAGAATCCCTGATAGATGGGATCGATATCATCTTCTGAAAGATCATATGTTCCAAGAACATCGACAGCGTTGAAGTAAACGCCTGAACCTGAAGCACCGATTGAAACAGTCTTGCCTGCAAGGTCTGCTACAGAAGTGATAGCAGGATCTGTGGTAACGATCTGTACTGCTTCCATGTAAAGAGCGCATACAACTGAGAAGCTCTCAACCTTGCTGTCAAACAGTCTCTCGCCATTATAAGCATATGACATAACGTCTGACTGTGTGAAGCCAAGCTGTGCGTTGCCTGCATCGATCTCTTCGATGTTGTTCTGTGAACCTGTTGAAGATACAACAGTTACGGAGATGTCGCTGTTTCCTGATACATACTGTCCAAGGACACCGCCGAATCCGTAGTAAGTTCCTGTCTCACTGCCTGTTGTGAAAGTAAGGCTTGTTGCATCGCCTGTGCCTGCGCCTTCCTTAACTGAAGCAACGGGGAAACCTTTCTCCTCGAAATACTTAGCAGCACCCGGATGATAAGGAACAGCTGTTACAGATGTAGCAAACTCAAGTGAGAGCTCTGCTCCCTTTGCATGCTGTTCTGTAATTGCTTCAACATTATCATAGATAGTTGATACGAAAGCGTAAACAGCATCCTCAGAAACTGAGTCAGCAGCGATAACTACAGCGCCGACTGCAACTGTCTTAGTCTCAGCTGATCCACCGCCGGCTGATCCGCCGTCACCTGCAGGAGCTGCAGTAGTTGCGCTTGATGAGCCTGAAGAACCGCATGCAGCAAGTGCAGCAGTCATCATCAGAGCAATAACAACAGCTAAAATCTTTTTCATAATATTTTCCTCCATATAAAAAGTGTTTTAATTATACTTAAGAATATACAAGAAAGCAAGGATTAGTTCGACAAGAAAAATGTTGTTGTTTCCATTTTTATATGTTAGAATAACAGCCTGCAAACGTTAAATTGCATGAAAAGGAAAACATCATGAATTTTCAGAACCTGGAATACTTTCTTGCAGTAGCAAGAGAAAACAATATCACAAAAGCCGCAGAACAGCTGGGTATCACCCAGCAGGCTCTGTCAAACCAGATCTCCAGAATGGAGGATGAACTCGGATGCAGGCTCTTCAACAGAAAGCATGGCTTCCAGCTGACAGCAGCCGGCAAAGAGATGCTCAAATCATCAAAGAGGATCCTTGACATATTTGACCAGACCCAGCTAGTCATGAATGACATATCTGACAATAAGCGCGGCGAGCTCCGCATAGGCATAACGCATACGCGCGGTCAGTACATTCTGCCTGTTCTCCTTCCGGACTTTGCAAGGATGTATCCCAATGTTTCTCTTTCACTTACAGAAGGCTCCACAAGACTGCTGGAAGAATCCCTGGACAGAGGCGACATCGATCTTCTGATCGGATTTAAGCCGTTCATGTCCGCTGATGCTGTTATCACAGATCTCATGAAAGAGAACCTGTTCATCGCTGCACCAAAGGAACTGCTTATCGAAAGATTCGGCGATGATTACAGCAGCATACTGGCCGAATACAAAAAGAAGCCCGATCTTAGCCTTTTCAAGGATATGCCTTTCGTCCTTCTTCTTAATAATGACTGCATAAGGACAGCTGTGGAATACGAATTCAAACGCGCAGAGATCGAACCGTATGTCAGGCTTGAGACCCAGAATGTTCAGACTGCGTTTGTTCTGGCAGCTGAGGGACTCGGGCTTACGGTAATACCCGGTCCGTATCTCAAATCCAAATATCTCATATGCGGTGATGATTACGCGGCACTCAGGGATAAAGTAGAGATACTGCCCTTCACAGCGCCTCCAAACATAATAGCAGTGGGATATAATCCCAGAAAGTATCTCAGCAGGATCGCTCAGGATTTCATCGATCTGGCTGTTGAAAAATTTTCAAAGATAGCATCTGAAACAGATAAAAGCCGGCAGAATTAACCTGCCGGCTTTTGCTCACTCAGAAAGGAAGTCTTTCAGTTCATCCATTCTCCGCTCCATCGTATCGATTCCGTGTATGTAGAAATCCTGGAGCCTTGTAATGTTTTTTTCAAACTTATGTATGCCTTGGGCTGTAGGGCGGATCACAAATACCCTTCCTTTTTTCTCCTGTTCCCTTACATATTCCAGCTCTTTCTGATATTCTTCAGTCCTGTGCAGCAGCACATACTCCATCCTCGGATATTTCTTATGGAAATATGTCCTGATCATGAGCGGGAATTTTGAATAATCCGTTGGCTTTGAATCCACATTCTTCGTGAATATTATGACAGCCTTATCACATTTTTTATATGTCAGTGCCCGCTTCAGAGGTATTGCATCTGTCACACTGCCGTCGACATAAGGGATGTTATTGATAAATATCGGTTTTGAAAGGATAGGTATGGAACAGCTGGCTTTTCCGATCTCGATCAGTTTTCTGACTGACTTTCGCTCATACAGATATTCTGCCCTGCCTGTATTGCAGTTTGAGCATACGATCTCAACATCCACCGGTGTGTTCAGGAGGATCTGGGCAGCATCATTATCATCAAGCGTCATCATCTCCTTGGCCATACTGTCGATATTAAGAAAATATCCGCTCTTAATGAGCTGCCTGAATCCCAGGGAGTTTTTTTTGTTCATGACAGAAATATAGCTTCTTGAGATATCATCCCTCTTCGTAAGATAGTCTGCGATATTTCCCGCGCCTGCGGAAACTCCTGCAATGTAATCAAAGCTTATTCCGTATTTATTCAGGACTTTAAGGACTCCTGTCGTAAATATGCCCCTATATGCCCCGCCTTCAAGTATCAGACCGGTCTTCATCATTTTAACTCCCTGAGCTTTTCTTTCATTTCACCGATCAGCGTTCTGAACTCCTCGGCATAGCTTTCTGATTTTGCCGGATCAAGCCCGAATTTTTTCTTATCAAAGTAAACCGGCTTTCCCACGAGCACCTTTTTTCTCTCACCAAAGAACCATTGATACTTTCCTATCGTTGCGACCGGGATGATCGGCACATCCTTTGCCACTGATGCCAGCAAGAGGAAACCCGGATAGAACTCGTTCATCACTGCATCCGAACCTGATGTATGTCCCTCCGGGAAAATGTTTATGCTCCCGCCTTCGTTTAAGACTTTTTTGCATTCATGTATCCATTTTGTTCCGGGGTTATCTCTGTCAACAGGTATGGACCTGTCATAAAAAAGAAGTGCCCTGGCCCATTTTTTATCGTACCAGACACTCGTCACAACTGAGTACAACGGGATCTTTCTGAATATAGAGCGCATTACGAGTCCATCATAATGCGCCATGTGATTGCAGATATATATGCCCTGGATAGGATTTTTTTTCTGTTCAGTGTCCTCGTAAAACACTTTGATCCTGAATGCGCAGTACATTGCGGCAATGTAAGCGAAGTTTAGGATCTTGTTTTTTATTGTTGTCAAAAAAGAGCGCAATTTCCCTGCTCCTGCTTTTTATTTTTTCGTTGTAAAATGCTGTCTGTTTTTGTAAAAATAATCGATCATTGAAATGATTGTAAGCGCAAGCGCCACATACATCGTGATCTGTGTGAGGATATCATATACGGTTGTGACAACCTGCGGCCATCCCTGTTTTGTAACAAGCGCAGCCATGTTGAATGTCATGAATCCGCACATCACCATCTGCCATCCGGTCTTCACCTTTGCTATCATGCTTGCTGCAAGCACTACTCCTTTTCCTGCAACAACAAGCCTGAATCCGGAGATGGCAAATTCTCTTGCAAGTATTATGATAACAGCCCAGAACGGCATGCGTCCCAGTGCGACAAAACATACCATGGCTGAAACGACCAGGATCTTGTCGGCGAGCGGATCCGCAAACTTGCCAAAATCCGTTACGAGATTGTATTTTCTCGCGATCTTTCCGTCAAATGTGTCCGTAAGTGAAGCTATTATGAAGATAGTCAGCGCGATATGGCTGAAGAACACAATATTCTGCTGCGATCCGATCAGTACCGGATCGAGCATGAGAAATACAACATAAAACGGTATGAGTATAAGCCTAAGCAAAGTAAGTTTATTCGCAAGATTCATTGTATCATCTCCCCATAAAGATCATACTGGCTTGAGCCGGTACATACAGCCTTAATGATATCACCTGTCATCAGGCTGCGTTCAGCACTGACATAGAAGAATCCGTCAACGTCCGGAGCATCCATATAGGTCCTGCCAACATAAACTTCATCATCCGGCAGAAATCCTTCTATCATGACTTCGTAAACATTTCCCTCGCAGGAACTGAGATTCTCTGCGGATATTTTCTCCTGCAGACTCATGATCTCATCTCTTCTCCTGTCCCTGACTTCCTGAGGGACCTGATCTTCAAAACGTGCTGCAGGCGTTCCTTCCTCCTGTGAGTACGAAAATACGCCGAGCCTGTCAAAGCGGATCTCCTTGACAAATTCCATCAGTTCCCTGTGGTCTTCCTCTGTTTCCCCCGGAAAACCTGATATCAATGATGTCCTTAGCGCAACATCAGGTATCTTATTTCTTACATTAGATATGATATTGACCAGATCGTCGTGGGAAGTGCGTCTTCCCATCCTCTTTAATATCCTGTCAGCAGAATGCTGTATAGGCATGTCAATATATTTAAGGATCTTATCCTCGGATGCCATGACATCCAGCAGTTCATCTGTAATGTCTTCAGGATAAGTGTAAAGCACCCTTATCCATCTGATCCCCTCAATACGGCACAGTTCCTTCAAAAGCTCCGGAAGCCTGTCATGTCCGTAAAGGTCTTTTCCGTAAATGGTTGTCTCCTGCGCGACAAGTATGAGTTCTTTTACTCCCTGTGAAGCCAGGTACTTTGCTTCAGACACCAGCTGTTCAAAAGGGAAACTCCTGTAAGCACCTCTTATGTAAGGGATGATGCAGTACGTGCATCTCTTGTTGCAGCCCTCCGCTATCTTCAGGAACTCATAATGACCGGGGGTTGTTATCACCCTTTCATGAGCAGGAACCTCTTTTTCTTCCGGATCACATGCGGAAATGATCTTTTCCAGTTCATTAACACCGATAACGGCATCAACTTCAGGGAGCTCTTTTTTTATCTCGTCCCTATATCTTTCGGCCATGCATCCGGTAACTATGAGTTTCCTGCATCTGCCTTCCTGCTTCATGGCTGCCATCTCAAGGATAGTCTCAATTGATTCCTCTTTAGCCGGATCAATGAAACAGCATGTGTTCACGACTATTATGTCCGCATCGTGTTCATCATTGCAAAAAGAAAAACCTGAGGCTGCAAGGAGCCCCAGCATTTCTTCAGAATCAACCCTATTCTTATCGCATCCGAGAGAGACAAGAAAAATTTTCATTTTTCTTCGTCGTCACCGAGAATGGTCACCTTCTGTGAATAGATCTCATCGATCGCTACAGAAAGCGGCTTGGATGTATAATCGCAGTCCACGAGCGGTTCAGCTCCGTCAACAAGCTGACGGGCTCTCTTTGAAGCTGCCATGACGATCGAGTATCTGCTCTGGACAACAGGCTGCTCAGCGTTTTCCGATTCGCCGTTAACTGCATTCATAAGATCTGTGTAAGATGGATGTAACATATTTCGCTCTCCTGTTCTTATCTCTTTATTGACTGAAACTATATTATGCAGCATGTCAACGGATTTTTCAACATCTACGTTTATAATTACATAATCATATTTTTTAGCGTGAACGAGTTCCTCTTTTCCGCGTTCAATGCGCTCATTTATCGTTTCAGCAGATTCCGTTCCGCGCTTTTCAAGGCGGTGCCTGAGTTCTTCCATGCTCGGAGCATTGATGAAAACAAGCACGGCATCGGGGATGAGTTCCTTTATCTGGAAGCCCCCCTGTATGTCTATCTCAAGTATGACATTGCGGTTCGCGCCAAGCTGGTCCAGCACCCATTTCTTCGGGGTGCCGTAATAATTGTTTACATACCTCGCATGTTCAAGAAGGTCCCCCTTTTTGATCATTGATTCGAATTCACTTTCAGTCTTGAAGAAGTATTCTCTGCCGTCAACCTCACCTTCCCGCGGGTTTCTGGTCGTTGCGGATATTGAAAGCACATACTCTCCCGGATGTTTTTCAATGAGTCTGTTGACAACAGTTCCCTTTCCGGCCCCTGACAGCCCGGAAAGAACAATAAGAATACCTTTATCACTCAATGTTCTGCACCTGCTCTCTGATCTTTTCTATGCATGTCTTAAGTTCAATGCCACGGTTAGTGATCTCAATGTCATTGGATTTGGACAGTATGGTATTGGATTCCCTGTTCATCTCCTGTGCGATAAAATCGAGATTTCTTCCAATGTCTCCGTTTTTGTCAAGGCTGTCCCTCATATGCTTTATATGAGTTTTCAGGCGGACAAGCTCTTCGTCAATGGCGATCTTATCAGCATAGATGGTTACTTCAGCAGCTATCCTGCCTTCATCGATGCTGTTATTTTCCAGAAAATCAGCCAGACGTTCAGTCAGTTTTGCCTTGAACGCTGATATGATATCGGGCATGCGTTCTTCAATGAATGATGCATGTCCGTTCATCTCATCAAGCTTAAGAAGGATGTCTTTCTTAAGAGCCTCTCCCTCCTTTATCCTTGACTCGCGGAATGCTGAGAAAGCGCCTTCCAGTACAGGACATATCTCGCTCCAGAGCTCGTCCTCATCTACGGGAGCCTCCTCAATGGTAATGACATCAGGGCTCTTTGCGACAAGTGTGACGCTTATGTCTCCCGGAATGTCAAACTCATCCTTGATCTGCTGATAATAAGAAAAGTATTCACCCGCAAGTTCTCTGTTGTATCTTATGGTCTCCTGGGATTTGCCAAGATTCTCATACGAGATATAGATGTCTATTTTTCCTCTTGTGGCGTAATCTTTAAGAAGATTGCGGATCCGTGTTTCAAACGCGTTGAATTTCCTCGGCATTTTAATGCTGACATCGAGATATTTATGGTTCACGGACCTGAGTTCTGCTGTTATCTTGCTGTTTCCGTCATTCTTTTCAAATCGGCCAAAGCCGGTCATGCTGCTTATCATGTTTTTTCCTTTATCAATTGAAATATGCGTCAAATACGCTTTTAGCTACTGATAGCCCTGTTATGCCAGCGTCTTCCATGTTCTCTATCATAGCACAAACCACGATCACTGTCCCATTATTTTCAGCAAATCCAGTAAACCATGAATGATCGTAATTCTCTTCCTTATTGGTTTTTGTCTCGGCTGTTCCGGTCTTTCCGTAAGCATAGTAGTTTCCGTCATAACTGATTACGATCGCAGTGCCGTCTGTTACAACAGCCCTCATGCAGTCCTTCATGAACGCAGCTTCTTCTTCGCTCAGAAGCCTGTCATAAACCGAAGGCTTGAAGTTCTTTACTGTATTCCCGTCACTGTCTGTTACACGCGATACAAGATGCGGCTTCATCAGAACGCCCTTGTTTGCGATCGCGCTTGTCACCATGGCTAGATGCAGCGGTGTCACCAGTGTCTCACCCTGACCGAAAGCTGTCTGCATGACCATGAAGCGTGAAGCCCCAGGCTCAAGGGAAAAGCTGCTCTTTCCTGATGCAATGTCTATGTCAAGGTCAGTATTAAAGAGCATTTGCTTATTATCCGCTGCAAATCTTTCGAGATCGAGCGTAGTCCCTATCTCGGAAAACGCGCAGTTGCATGAAAATGCGAAAGCGCTCCTTAAGTCTTCATAGCCATGGGCGTTTCCGTTCGGGCATCCGAAAACATGCCCGTCCTCGCTCAGTGTCCCTTCACATACATATTCAAAATCACCGACATTCCCGTTATTCTGACGGTAATACTCAAGAAGCGTAAACAGCTTGAAAGTCGAACCCGGTGTGAATGCGGCCTGGGTAGCTCTGTTCAGCAGTATGCTGTTGTTTTCATCATCGATGATCGCCTGCCAGTCCTCACTTATGCTGTTCGGATCATGATCCGGTTTTGATACCATTCCGAGTATGGCGCCCGTTGAGGCGTCAATGGCGATAGCTGCCCCTTCATTATCTCCTATGGCGTCATACATGGCCTGCTGAACGGAGACGTCAAGTGTTGTAACTATGTTGTCGCCCTTGAGCTTTGAGCTGCTGAATTCGCTGCCTATCCTGCTGAATATGTCGGCATGTGATGTGAGCAGGTAATAATTATATGAGGATTCCATCCCGAGACCGCCCTTTGAATCAAAGCCCACGACATGGAAAAACTCATCCCCGAAAGGATATATCCTGGTATCAGTACCGTCTTCACCGGTTTGTGTAACAGCCAGTGCTGTTCCGTCCGCGGCAAGTATGGATCCTCTGTGAACTGTGTTTTTAAGTGATTCAGAGCGTTTGTTGTACGTATTATTTATTACCGATCCCGACTGGAATACCAGGAATGCGCCAAGAAATCCTATAAGGGCAAAAAACAGTATGGTGAAGAAAACAGAAATCTTAAATATATCCTGATTGATCAGGCGCTTCCTGTTTATCCTTTTTCTTTCTTTATTAACTTTTCTGATCAGTTTGTATTCGCCCATCAGTAAACGTCTATATCCTCGTCGTCAACCTGTCTTATCCTTACTTTATCCGGATCATCTTCCGGATATTCTTCGGCATCGAGATCATATTCTTCCTCGTAGCCGTCCCAGTCTCTCTGCTGTCTGCCGTATACCAGTCTTTCTTCTATAAGTTCATTTTCTATTTGTACATCAGATTCCGAGATAACATACAGGGCCTGAACTATCGCTACCAGGAGCATGGATGCGACTATCGAGCTTCCTCCGCTTGATATAAAAGGCAGGTTTATGCCTGTCGAAGGCACGAACTTGATCGCGCCGCCTATGGTAAGGAAAACCTGCAGTCCGTATACAGCTCCGAGTCCGAATGCCATGAGCTTATAAAACGGCCTTGATATCCTTATCGCAATCCTGAAGATCATAAGTATGAAGCACAGGCACAGCAATATGAGAAATACCGAGAAAATGGCTCCGAATTCCTCTGAAATGGCGGAAAAGACGAAGTCATTCGCCACCATGGGGACATTGCCGGGGGAACCGTTATAAAGGCCGGATCCAAGCCATCCGCCTGTTCCTATGGCAAAAAGCGACTGTGTTATCTGATAACCTTTATTGTCTATGTCAGCCCACGGATTGAGCCATACATCTACTCTGACCTGAACATGGCTGAACAGCATGTACGCGGCTATGCAGGCTATGGCAAATGCGGCAATGCTTATGAGCAGATACCTGAACTTCTTTGTCGCGACATATACCATCAGCGCATAAACGACAGCAAGTATGAGTGCAGTTCCCAGCTCGCTGCACAGTACGAGCACAGCAACATGGGCGATCGCGCCAAGTGCTGTGATAAAAACTGTTTTGAACGAATTTGCTTTGTTGAAAGCTGCCGCAATGAACATTACAAACAGGATCTTTACAAACTCAAACGGCTGTATGGAGACAAATCCCAGATCTATGGACACCTTTGCGCCTCTGCTCACTCTGGCGAAAATGAACACAGCGATAAGAAGTGCCATGCCAATTACGAAATAAAGCCAGGTCAGCCTGTATAGAAACCGCACTTTTTTGCAAAGAAGCGTAAATATTATATATATTACCGTTGAAAATACTGTAAACAGGAGATGTTTTAACCCTGTTGAAAATGACAGCCTTGTCTGGATGATGAATCCGACTGTCATAAGCATGCACATACAGTTATTAAGCCCGGGACTCAGATGTACTATCAGCGGGAGTATGCACATTACAAAGATAAGATAAAGAAGCTGGCCGAAATAAAGAACGACTACATTGAGTATGCTGACGTCAGCAACCCTGCCAACAGCTACGTTTATAAAAATAGATAAAAATGCCAGTGCATGAATGAAAAACACCATGACTCTCTGGAGTCTGTAGGTGCTTTTCTTTTTTTCTTCAGGTCTGTCACGCTGGGCCGTGAAGGAAATGTATGTAAAGACGGCGAAAAACAGGATGATAAGATATTTCGCGCCGGCAAGTACAATATTAGTCATGCTCTATCCCTAAATGATCAAAAGCAGCTTCTGTCACAACACGTCCCCTCGGGGTTCTGTTGATAAATCCTTTTTTTACAAGATACGGTTCGTACACATCCTCAAGAGTTCCGGGATCCTCACCTATAGCTGCGGCAAGTGTATCAAGTCCCACCGGACTTCCCGCGAATTTTCGGATCATCGTGTCAAGGATCGCCCTGTCTGTCATGTCAAGGCCTTCCCTGTCCACATCGAGCATGTTAAGGGCTTCATCGGTTATGGCTTTATTGATGTTGCCATCATATCTTACCTGTGCATAATCCCTTACACGCTTGAGCATCCTGTTCGCGATCCTGGGGGTTCCGCGGCTTCGGAGGCCTATCTCAAGCGCTCCTTCAGCATCTATGGTGACTCCCAGTTTCAATGCGGAATTTGTAACTATTATTGCAAGCTCTGACGGTTCATAGAACTGCATCCTGTGGACCACTCCGAAACGGTCCCTTAACGGAGCTGACAGCAGGCCTGCCCTTGTTGTCGCGCCTATAAGGGTAAACCTCGGAAGGTCTATATGGATCGTATCTGCAGCACTGCCTTTTCCCGTAACAACGTCGATGGAAAAATCCTCCATCGCTGAATACAGGGTTTCTTCCACCGGTTTATTGAGCCTGTGGATCTCATCTATGAACAGCACGTCACCTTCATTGAGCCTTCTGATGATCGCTGCTATCTCTCCGGGAATCTCGATCGCAGGTCCTGAGATGACCCTTATGTTGGCGTGCATCTCATTTGCGATTATGCCGGCAAGGGTGGTCTTTCCAAGTCCCGGCGGGCCGTAAAACAGGAGATGATCTAACGGTTCCCCTCTTTTTCTGGCCGCCTCGATATAAATGGACAGACTTTCCTTGATCTTTTCCTGGCCAATGTAATCTTTAAGAAGTTTGGGCCGGAGATTATTCTCCAGCTCAACTTCTATTATGTTATTTACATCTGTATTGATCGTACTGTTCCTGTTCATATCTTAGTATAAAAATAAGTCTATTCTATGATCTTCAGTGCCTGACCTATGATCTCGGAAACCGTCATTCCATCGAGGCTTCCCAGTTGGTCGATCGCCCTTACTGAAGAGCTTCTGGAGAAACCTAATGCTTCAAGGGCATCGATCGCTTCATGAACTGCTGTCCGCTTGCCTGATAATGCGCCTTGTGAAGCTGTAAGTGCGCCCTGAGAGCTGAATACATCTTTTCCTATCTTGCCTTTAAGTTCAACTACGATCTTCTGCGCTGTCTTGCTGCCGATGCCCTTTGCGGCCGCTATGAGTTTTGAGTCTTCAGCGGCTATGGCCATTTTCAGTTCGTCAACGGAGATAGATGACAAAATGCCTATTGCTCCTTTGGGACCAACTCCGCTGACCGTTATCAGCATCTTGAACATTTCCAGTTCCGCAGCTGTAAGGAAACCGAAAAGGGAAACATCATCCTCTTTGACAGCCATGTATGTGTGCACCTTAATATCGCCATCCATGTTTCCGATGGCATATATGGAGGAGGATGGCATTGTGATCATATACCCAATGCCATTATTCTCCAGGATTATGTAGCTGTCAGAAACAGCTGTTACATTGCCGATGATGTAATTGATCATGCGTTTACGATACGTCCGAAATCAGGCTTAAGGCTTGCTCCGCCTACGAGACCTCCGTCAATGTCTTCCATTGCGAAGAGTTCGGGAGCTGAATCGCCGGTTACGCTTCCGCCATACTGGATACGGATCGCATCAGCTGCTTCATCGCCTGCGATGCTCCTGACACAAGCACGGATAGCTGAGCATACTTCCTGAGCCTGCTCTTTTGTTGCGACAACGCCTGTTCCGATCGCCCAGATAGGCTCATATGCTATGACAGTATTAGCGATCTGCTCAGGAGTAAGGCCAAGAAGCGCGATCTTGATCTGCATGCATACCCATTCAATGGTTATGCCCTGCTCACGCTGCTTAAGTGTCTCGCCGCAGCAGATGATAGGTGTAAGGCCGTATTCAAATGCCTTATGGACTTTGAGATTAACAGTTTCATCAGTCTCAGCAAAGTACTGTCTTCTCTCTGAGTGGCCGAGGATGACATACTTAACGCCTGCGTCTTTCAGCATTCCGGGAGCGATCTCACCGGTAAATGCGCCTTTGTCCTCGAAATACATGTTCTCTGCACCGATCTTGATGTTTGTATCTTTAGTCAGCTCAACTGCGCAGGGGATGTCGATAGCGGGTACGCAGAATACAACTTCCACATTGTCATTGTTGACCAGGGGAATGAGTTCACCTATAAGCAGAGCGGCCTCACTCGGTGTCTTGTTCATTTTCCAGTTTCCGGCAACTATTCTTTTTCTCATTTATGTTAAAACTCCTTAATAAAATTTATTTTTCATCTATTGCGGTGATACCGGGCATTTCTTTGCCCTCGAGGAATTCAAGCGATGCTCCGCCGCCTGTGGAGATATGGGTCATCTTATCAGCAAATCCCATCTGGTTTACTGCAGCTGCGCTGTCTCCGCCTCCAATGATCGTAACTGCATCCATGCCTGCGAGTAATGCGGCGATAGCCTTGGTTCCCTGTGCGAAGTTTTCCATCTCGAATACACCCATGGGACCATTCCAGATCACTGTCTTAGCAGGAAGAAGGGCTTTGGAGAACAACTCGATACTCTTCTCTCCGATATCAAGACCCATAAAATCATCAGGTATGCTGTTTATGTCAAATGTCTCAAACGGTACATCGTTGGAGAATTCCTTTGCAGCGACTGTATCAACCGGGAGGACCAGAGTAACGCCTTTGTCCTGTGCCTTTTTGATCATCTCATTGGCATAGTCGATATAGTCATCTTCAACAAGGCTTGTTCCTATGCTTCCGCCCTGAGCCTTGATAAATGTATAAGCCATTCCGCCGCCAATGATAAGAATGTCAACCTTTTCAAGCAGGTTGTTGATAACTGAGATCTTGGATGAGACCTTGGATCCTCCGAGAATGGCTGCAAAAGGTCTCTCCGGTGATTCAACAGCATTGCCGAGGAAATCGATCTCTTTCTGCATGAGATAGCCGACAGCACTTACCTTTACGAATGCAGCAACACCTGTTGTTGAGCAGTGAGCTCTGTGAGCTGTACCGAATGCGTCGTTTACATACACATCTGCAAGAGATGCGAGTTCTTTAGAAAAGTTCTCCTCGTTCTTCTCCTCTTCCGGACGGAATCTGGTGTTCTCAAGAAGAACTACGTCACCGTCTTTCATTTCAGCTACGGCTGCGCGGGCATTTTCTCCCACGACATTGTCATCCTTCGCAAATTTAACGGTTTTTCCGAGCAGTTCGGATAACCTTGCCGCAACAGGAGCAAGAGTCATTGCTTCATTCGGCTGTCCCTTGGGTTTTCCAAGGTGTGAACAGAGAATTATCTTTCCTCCATCGTTGATAAGTTTCTGTATTGTAGGAAGCACAGCGGTGATACGTGTATCATCTGTGATCACTCCGTCTTTCAGCGGAACATTGAAATCGCATCTTACCAGAGTCCTGAGTCCCTTAACGTTGATGTCGTCAATAGTCTTTTTGTTTAACATATTTTCCTCCTGAAAAAATTGTATAAAATTATTTTACCTTATTATAGCACATTTAACAATGAAAACCGTAAATCAGAACCAAATAGAGAATTCGCATCCGCAGTAGTTCTGCCGGTACAGTTCATATTCTTTTGACAGCTCGATAGAACGTTTGTATCCGTCATTCTTTTTGAAGTCGGATGGAAGCCACTTAAGCTCTGCCAATGAGTCCTCCCTGTCAGTGATCTCTCCTCCTATCCTGTTTATGAGAATGGCATTCTTGTGAGGGCTGACAGTAAGAGTTGTCCCGAAATAATCCATTCCGGCTTCAGCAGCAGCTTCAGCAGTTTTAGCGAGGCGCAGTTCAAAACACTTTGAGCACCTTGCGCCTCCTTCTTTTTCCTCCTCGAGCCCTTTGACAAATTCAAGGAACTCCTGGTGATCATAAGGAACCGTCATTAGTTTTATACTGCAATCAGCATGCCTGTTCATCTCATCAATGAGACGTTTCTGCTCTGCGAGACGATGTTCATATTCTTCGCTTGGATAGATATTGGGATTATAGTAAAACACTGTTATGTCGAAATGATCTTTAAGATATTCAAGACAATAACTGCTGCAGGGACCGCAGCAGCTATGGAGCATAAGCCCGGGTTTGGGCGTATGCCCGGAAAAGGATGATATGATCTCATCCAGTTTTTTCTGATAATTGATCTTTTCCATGTGTGCAAATAACAGACCGCTGGTCCTTTTTCAGGTCCAACGGCCGTCTTTCTTGAGTGTCTGATATCTGTTATAAGCCTTCTCAAGGATGCCGCGCTCATTTTCATATTTAAGAAGATGATATGCCTCATGGTATTTATAATATCCCGAATCGACAAAATACTCTTCTTTCTGCGGTCTGCTGAAAAAGCTCTCTGCTGAAATGAGATACCAATGCACGGTTTTGTGCACCGTATCCTCCTGTGCCTTGAACTCGTATTCACAGGAGCCCAGATATTCAATTATCTTTCCTTTTGCGCCTGATTCTTCTCTAACTTCTCTGAGCGCTGTTTCTTCGTGGTCTTCACCCGGTTCGACCGAGCCCTTCGGCAGGACCCAGCCCTCGTATCTGTTTCTGTAGTTTATGAACAGCAGAAGGATCTTCCCACGATAGATGACAACGCCGCCACAGCTTACTGTCTCTTTCATAGTTAACCCCGATGGCATTTAGCCCATTGATAATCTGGAATTACTATACCATAACAGGATTGTATTTTCTACATACATTTGGCATACTTTTTAATCTTTTACGGCCTTTATAACGGGATAATCCTTCTTTCGGTCGGTTATCATTTCATCATGGACAATCCTGAATCCATGACATGTAATGACATTTCTCACCAGATCGGCATCCCTGTGCGGCGAGACTATTATCTCTT
>SVDE01000026.1 GCA_015057955.1 Lachnospiraceae bacterium
TACTGGCCGGGAGTGTCGGAAAGAGTGGTCCCGTTCAGCAGATATACAGGTTTGTCTGTAAGAGTGATCATTTAAGTCTCCTTTGCAGTTCTTATATTTTCCTATAATAAAGTAACATTCATTATAGCATCGGGATGAAAAAGAAAATAGACATTTTTGCACTGACACGTTTATATTTGGAAGAATCGGAGCGCGGTGTTAGAATAAAAACCGAAATGCACAGGATGAGAGGATAAAGATATCAAAAAAGGGACAACACTTAACATGACGGAAGGAAAGATCCTTCCGGTGATGCTGCAGTTTGCGATTCCGGTGATGCTGGGAAGCTTATTCCAGAATCTGTATAATCTGGCGGACATGAGCATTGCAGGATATACGCTTGGGGATCATGCGCTCGCCGCGATCGCGGCATCGCATTCACTTGTGTACCTGATAAATGCTGTCTCCATGGGATTCAATACCGGAAACGCAATCCTGATCTCTCAGGCATTCGGTGCAGGAAACATGCAGAATGCCAGAAAGAGCTATGCCGGGGTGCTGGAGCTGTGCATCGGCATGATAATAGCAATGACCGCGCTGCTCGGGATCCTTGTGGATCCGCTCCTGCATCTGGTCAGAACTCCCGCAGAACTGTTTGCGGACGCGAAAAGCTATATCATCATAATGATCCTCGGGCAGTGCGCATCGATGTTTTACAACATGTATGCGGCAGTGTTCCGATCCCTTGGCAATTCAAAAATGCCGCTTGCATTTCTGATATTTTCCTCCGCTCTCAATGTGGGATTGGACATCCTGTTCATAGTTCCGCTTGGAATGGGTGTCAGAGGTGCCGCTCTTGCCACGATCGTTTCGCAGGCGATATCCGCGATCCTTTCGGGAGTCTATTTCTATGTAAATTATCCTGAAATGCGCCTTCGCGCAGAAGACTTCAGGGGCAACCGCGTGCTGATCAGGGAAATGTTCCCGATGGGAGCTGCCGCTGCTGTTACAAATTCACTGTTTGCCATAGGGGACATGGCGGTCCAGGGCGCCGTAAATGCACTCGGCAGTGCTGCGATCATCGGGCAGGCAGCAGCCCAGAAGATCAGAAGCTTTGCGATAATCCCGTCGATCGGAATGGCAAATACCAGCGCGACTTTCTCAGCACAGAATTACGGCGCAGGAAAACTGGACAGGATAACAAAAGGTATTTATACAGGTGTTATTTTTAACATTGCCGTAAATGTGTTTACTGCAGCTGCGGCATTTATTTTTGGCGGAGAGCTGATAAGACTGGTCACCAATACTGAAAATGCCGAGGTCATAGCGAACGGGCAGCTGATGCTCAGGATAGTTGTCCCGTTCATATTTACCCAGACCATAGTCATGATATACAGGATGTCCATACAGGGCATGAAGAGAAAAGTGATCCCGATCATCGGCACCGCGGTCGAGCTCTGCACCAGGTTTTTCTGCGCGCTCGTGCTGGCTCCGATCATAGGATTCCTCGGGATCTGCTTTGCCGAGCCGCTGTCCTGGGTGGTCAGCGGAGCCGTTATGGTGATCTTCTATTACGCAAATGTAATGAGGAAAGAAAAAGCTGCTAAGGTGAATTGATATTTTCCTTGCATTATTTACAGCCCCATGCTAAAATGACCACTCGTGATAATATTCCTTGCTTCCTGCATGGACAGGAGGCCAGAGACCAAAAGGAGGTGCGAGACATGAGCAAATACGAAATAGCAGTTGTAGTCAGTGCTAAGCTCGAAGATGAGGATCGCGCAGCAGTTATCGAGAAGGTAAAAGGTTTCGTTGAGAGATATCAGGGAACAGTTACCAATGTTGATGACTGGGGCAAGAAGAAACTTGCTTACGAGATCCAGAAGATGAGCGAAGCTTACTATTACTTCGTATATTTCGAGTCAGAGAATTCTGAATGCCCTAACGATCTTGAAAAAGAACTCAGGATCCTTGACGGCGTCATCAGATATCTGGTTGTCAAAGAAGACGAAGAGTAATAGTCAAGCAATGCAGCAAATGGCACTGATCACTCGCATTAATTAAGGAGATACCATGAATAAAGTCATTTTAATGGGAAGACTTACAAGAGATCCCGATATCAGATCTTCACAGGGTGATAACTCAACAACAGTTGCGAGATTTACGATCGCCGTTGACAGAAGGTTCAAACGTGACGGAGACCAGAGCGCTGATTTCATCAGCTGCGTGGCATTCGGAAGAACTGCAGATTTCTTCGACAGATATGTAAAGCAGGGAACCAAAGTATGTGTTGAAGGCCGTATCCAGACCGGAAGCTATACAAACAGGGACGGACAGAAGGTCTACACAACAGACGTCGTTGTTGAGAACGTAGAATTTGCCGAGAGCAAGGGAGCCCAGGCCGGCACAGCTCAGTCACAGGCACCGGCGCAGGAGCAGCCGCGCGTACCCGTACAGGCTGCAGGTGAAGGATTTATGAGTATTCCTGACGGATTGGAAGACGAGGGTTTGCCATTTAATTAAACCGTTTTTTCAAAATAGGAGGTCATAATTATGGCATTTACAAAGACAGAGAAAAGTGATGCTCCGAGAAAGAGGACCACTATCCGCAGAAGAAAGAAAGTATGCGTATTCTGTGGTGAGAATGTTCAGCCTGTAGATTACAAGGATGTTGCTACTTTAAAGAAGTACATCTCTGAAAGAGGAAAGATCCTCCCCAGAAGGATCACAGGTACATGCGCTAAGCATCAGAGAGCAGTCACAACAGCTGTTAAGAGAGCAAGACACATCGCTCTTCTGCCTTACACAGTTGAGTAATTCGACGACAGAATGTGAGAAACTGCCGCACTTTATGTGCGGCAGTCTTTTTATACAAATGACATGACAGCAGTTATCATAATTGCAGCAGCAACGATCGCGGCACTGATCGCGGCCGTGCTCATAAAACCGGGAATAGAGATAAAAGGAAAGAGCATCGGACTTTACTGGATGATAGTAATGGCCGGTGCTGTTGCCATGATCATTTCCGGATGTGCCCCGATACGGGATGTATGGGCAGGCATGACTGCGGATACTGCCATAAATCCGATAAAGATACTTGTGCTGTTCCTTTCCATGTCCATGATGTCGATATTCCTGGACGAGATAGGTTTTTTCAGGTTCCTCGCCAGCTATGTTCTCAGCCGGGCAAGGACCAGCCAGAAAACGCTGTTCATTTATCTGTATGTCATAGTTTCGGTTCTTACGGTGTTTACCTCAAATGACGTGATCATTCTGACATTTACACCTTTCATATGTTATTTCGCAAAAAATGCGAAGATAGATCCCGTACCCTATCTTTTTGCGGAATTTGTGGCGGCAAATACATGGAGCATGATGTTCATCATCGGAAACCCCACAAATGTATATCTCGCCACAACAAACGGGATCACATTCATAAGATATTTCCTTGTAATGGGAATTCCCACCGTTATGGGCGGAGTCGCCGCGTTCTTCATGCTGTTCCTTGTATTCAGGAAACAGCTCCATAAACCCATTGAGGCTGAGAGTGTAACAGCTGTGATCGAAAACAAAGTGCTTCTTGCTCTCGGAATAGCACATCTGGGCATCTGCACCGTACTGCTGGTACTTTCGTCCTACATCGGGATCGAAATGTGGCTTGTCACGCTCAGCTTTGCAGGCAGCCTGTTCCTTCTGGTGATGGTATACCAGTTCTTTTCAAAGGTTCGTGATGGAGAACTTAACCGCAGCTTCTTAAGGATCCCGTGGGAACTCATTCCGTTCGTGATCTCCATGTTCGTAATAGTGCTCGCACTGGACAGGTACGGCATTACAAAGGAACTGGCTGAGATACTCTCAAAAGGTCCTGCCATCTGGGTATACGGCGCAGCATCTTTCGTAAGCGCGAACTTTCTGAACAACATCCCGATGAGCGTGCTGTTCTGTTCCGTGATAGGAAATGCCCCGCAGGCTGATACCATCCCCGCTACATATGCCGCCGTGGTCGGATCCAACATCGGAGCTTTCCTTACGCCGATCGGCGCTCTCGCGGGCATCATGTGGTCTTCCATACTCAGGCGCCTCGGAGTCCGATTCAGCTTCATTACATACATAAAATACGGAGCACTGATATCAATACCGACCCTTTTCTTCACACTTCTCGGCCTGTCCATCATTCTTTGATCTCTGACAGGTTAATCTTGATATTGGAAAAAAGAAAATATACAATAAATTCATGGAATTTCTTTATACCAATATAAGAGAGGAGAATTCATCATGGAACTTAATATCAAGGAAAAGATCGATGAGATCGTAGCAAAGTTTAAGAATGACCCTGAACTTCTCAAAAAGTTCAAAGAAGATCCGATCAAGACAATTGAAGGCATCATCGGAGTAGACCTTCCCGATGAGCAGCTCAAAGGCATTGTTGAAGGTGTAAAGGCAAAATTCGAGCTCGATAAGGACAATGATGGAAAGATCGATATCATTGAAAATATCGGCGAGAAGCTTGGCGGTGTAGGCGATAAGATCACCGGCATTTTCAAGAAAGACTGACAGCAGCAGTCAGCAGTTTGAATTATTAAGCAAGGGGCAGTCCGGAAGCGGGCTGCCCCTTAAACGTATTCTTGTCGGAACCGGGTATATGTTGTATAATATGTATTCAAAATGAATAATCGGGGAATTTCGCCCGATAGTAAGGACACAATGGAAAAGAAGTCTATTGGTGCAGGAAAGATAATATACAGATATCTGGTTTTTCTGATCGCTGTGGCAGTTCTGCTGCTCCTTGTGATCATACCTGCTTTTCTGCTTGGAAATAAGATAACCGGCCTTCTGGCGATCGGAGTATTTGCAGTTTATGCCATTGCTGCGGTGATATTCCTCATAATCACCAATAAGCGCCTTTCCAAACATCTGACAGATTTTGTCAGGGATTATGCGCTTATTGAAAACCGCATGATAGAACAATATCCGGTCCCTTACGCGATAGCAGACAGGGATGGGCGCATCATACTCTATAATGAGAGGTTTTCAAAGTTCTATGATCCTACAACAGAAGGTATCTGCGATATCTTTAAAGAGGTCAATGAGAGAGACATCTTTTTTGAGGGGGATGAGACTGATATCTCAGTCGTTTATGATAAGCGCAACTACAGGCTGCATCTTTCAAAACTCTCTCTTGAGGGTGTGTTCACATCAGGAAAGATCGCGCGGATCCCGGATGACCATAAATACATACTTGCCCTGTACATGATCGATGAGACAGAGATCATCAACATGATGCATAAGCTGAATGACAGCAGGGCGGTAGTATGCAGCGTCAGGATCGATGACTATGAGGAAATGCTCGACAGGGTCGACGAGATCAACAGATCGATCGTCAGCGCGCTCATTGACAAGGAGATCTCTTCATACTTCGGTCAGGTTGGCGGACTGGTCCGCAAACTTGACAGGAACATGTTCTTCGTGGTATTTGAACGCCGTTACCTTGCGGGAATGCAGAGGAACAAGTTCGATATACTGGATAACATCCGGTCCATCGACACGGAAAATGATTTCCCTGTCACAGTCAGCATAGGCATAGGCGTTGGTGAAGAATACACCAAGAGCCAGGAGTATGCCAAGAATGCCCTGGACCTTGCGCTCGGACGCGGCGGCGACCAGGTAGTCGTGAAGGAAGGCGAGAGAGTCTACTTCTATGGCGGCAAGGTCAAGTCTGTTGAAAAGAATACCCGTGTTAAAGCCCGTATGACAGCTCTCGCGCTCCGTGACATCTTAAGGAGCCATGAGCGTGTCGTCATAATGGGACATAAGACCGCGGACACCGACTGCTTCGGCGCATCCATAGGCATGTACAAGGCGGCGCAGGCACTCGGCAGAAAAGCATACATTGTGCTCAACGAACTGGATAATTCAGTCCAGCCCATACTTGAGGATTTCCTCGACCATACAGATTACGGCGAGAAAGTGTTTGTGCCGGTGGAGAAAGCTCCCCAGTACGTGGACAGCAAAACCGTGCTTGTCATAGTTGACGTCAACAGGCCGCAGATATTTGAATGCCCGGAACTGGTCGACAAGGCCAAGACCATTATCATGATAGATCATCATCTCCAGAGCGGAGACCGTATAGACAACGTGGCCCTTTCTTATGTGGAGCCTTCTGCGTCATCAGCCTCTGAAATGATAACCGAGCTGCTCCAGTACATCACAGGTGACCTGAAACTGTCAAAACTCGAGGCGGAGGCGCTTTATGCCGGAATCCTGATCGATACGGATTCGTTCACCAAGAACACAGGCGTCAAGACATTTGAGGCAGCCGCGCTGCTTAGAAAGAGCGGTGTTGATATCTCAAGGATCCACGACATGTTCAGCGATTCTCTGGAAACATACAAGCTCAAGGCGCAGGCATTTGAGACGGTTGAAATGTTCGAGCCGGGCTTTGCGCTTGCTGTCAGCCCGTCTGAAGGAACTGACAATCCGACGGTCCTTGCGGCGCAGGTGGCCAACCAGCTTCTCGGTCTGTCATCCGTCAGGGCAAGTTTTGTCCTGGTTAAGACAGGAAACAAGGTATCCATAAGCGCAAGATCCAAATCTGATGTCAACGTCCAGATAATAATGGAGCGCATGGGCGGCGGAGGCCACAGCAATCTGGCCGGTGCGCAGCTGGCCGGAAGCACGATAGAGGAAGCGGCTAAGAAAGTAAAACAGACAGTCAGAAAGATGATCGAGGATGGTATTCTCGAAAGTCCGGCTGAATAGAAAAGGGGAAACAATGAAAGTAATTCTTTTGGAAGATGTAAAGTCACTCGGCAAAAAAGGCGAAACTGTAAGTGTAAGTGACGGCTATGCGCGCAACTTTATCATACCCAAGAAAAAAGGTGTTGAAGCAACAGCCGAGAACATGAACACCCTTAAGCTTCAGAAGGCAAATGAGGAGAAGGTTGCCAGAGAGACAAAAGCAGCCGCCGAGGCTCTTGCCGAGCAGCTTAAGGATAATCCGATAACCATCAAGGCTAAGCTCGGTACCAGCGGCAAGCTGTTCGGAGCGATCTCAAGCAAGGAGATAGCCCGGGAACTGGCAAAGCAGAGAGGCCTTGAACTGGACAAGAAGAAACTGGTGCTCGACGAGCCCATCAAGGAGCTCGGCACCCATGTTGTCAAGGCTAAGCTTCACAAGGATGTGACTGCGCAGGTTACAGTCAATGTCATAGAGGAATAAAGGTCACCGTAAATGGAAGATGATGCTCTCTTAAAGAAAATAATGCCATACAACGCTGAAGCCGAGAAAAGCGTCATCGGCTCCATGCTCATGGACACAGATGCAATAGACAGCGCCTGCGAGATCCTTACGGGCGAAGATTTCTATTCAAAGCAGAACGGACTCCTTTTTGAAGCGATGAAGGATCTCCGTTCCGAAAACAAACCTGTGGATGTGATCACGCTCAGCGACAGGCTCAAAGAGACCGGCGCTCCGGAGGTAATGACGAGCGTTGAGTTCATTAAAGACATCCTCGATGCGGTCCCTACATCGGCAAACGTCAAGTCCTATGCCGAGATCGTACGCGAAAAATCAGTACTCAGGAGACTGATCAAGGTTACTGAGCAGATCAATACAAGCTGCTATCTTCAGCAGGATAAGCTGGATAACATCCTTGAGGAGACAGAACGCGAGATATTCAATGTTGTCCGTTCGGGCAATACCAGGGATTTCGTACCCATCAGGGACGTTGTCATGGAAGTCCTGAAGAAGATCGAGGAAGCGTCCAATACAAAAGGCCACATGACAGGCGTCTCAACAGGGTTCGCTGATCTGGACAGAATGACGAACGGGCTTCAGAAGTCAGACTTCGTGCTGGTAGCCGCAAGACCTTCAATGGGAAAGACTGCTTTTGCACTGTCCCTTATAAGACATGCCGCCCTGAAAAGAGGGCTCCCGATCGCAATGTTCAGCCTTGAGATGTCAAACGAGCAGATCGTAAACCGACTTCTCGCGATGGAGTCACGCGTTGATGCGCAGAACATAAGAAGAGGCGAGCTGGAAGAATCACAGTGGGAAGCGCTGATGACAGGCTCGGAGCAGATCGGAAGATCGAAGATAATCATAGATGACACTCCCGGCATTTCAGTTACGGAACTCAGGTCAAAATGCAGGAAATATAAGCTCGAGCATGACATTCAGATGGTAGTCATCGACTACATACAGCTTATGTCATCCGGCAAGAGCACAGACTCCCGTCAGCAGGAAGTCTCGGACATATCAAGGTCGCTCAAGCAGATCGCCCGTGAGCTTCAGGTCCCGGTTGTTGTCCTTTCCCAGCTGAACCGTGCTGTAGATAACAGATCTGATCACCGGCCGATGCTGTCCGACATACGTGAATCAGGCGCGATCGAGCAGGATTCAGACGTTATCATGTTCCTCTACAGGGATGATTATTATAATCCCGATACTGAAGAGAAGAACATCGCGGAAGTCATCATAGCTAAACAGAGAAACGGCCCGGTAGGCACGGTCAAGCTTGCATGGCAGCCCAAGTATACAAAGTTTGTGAGCCTTGAGCGTCCGGCCGGATTAAAATAAACACATGGACCTGTAACACGAAAGGAGGCAGAAATGTTAGCAAATATAATTGGTTATATAATTCTGGGCGTAGTCGTACTGGTAATTATAATCATTCTGTTAAGCTGCATCAGAGTAGTACCGCAGGCAACGGAATATGTCATAGAGTTTCTTGGAAAATATAAGACAACCTGGACAGCCGGTCTTCATTTTAAAGCGCCTTTCTTTGAGAGGATCGCAAAGAAGATAACGATCAAGGAGCAGGTTCTTGACTCGCCGCCCCAGCCTGTTATCACAAAGGATAACGTCACGATGCAGATAGATACGGTCGTGTATTTCAGGATATTTGACTCCAAGATGTATTCATACGGAGTCGTGAATCCGGTCAATGCGCTGGCAAATCTTACCGCGACAACGCTGAGGAACATTGTCGGTGAGCTTGAACTGGACGGAACTCTTACATCAAGGGATACCATAAACATGAGGCTCACATCCATTCTTGATGAAGCGACTGACCAGTGGGGCATCAAGGTCACAAGAGTGGAGCTTAAGAATATCATCCCTCCCGCAGAGATCCAGAACGCCATGGAGAAGCAGATGAAGGCTGAGCGTGACAGACGTCAGACACTGCTTGAGGCTGAAGGACACAAAGCAGCCGTCATAACGAGGGCAGAAGGTGACAAGCAGGCAATGATCCTTGCAGCAGAAGGTGAAAGAGATGCCCGAATTGCCCGCGCTGAAGGTGAAGCTCAGGCGATCCTTCTTGCAAGAAAAGCGGAGGCAGACGGTATCAGGGCCCTGAAGGAAGCAGGCGCCGACGAGGCAGTGCTCGAACTCAGGAGATATGACGCGCTCACCAAAGTCGCTGAAGGACGCGCATCCAAGATAATAGTTCCGACTGATGCCGTTAACATGGTAAAGAGAAACGTACTCTTCAGCGAGACCACGGGAATTGGCGATGTTACCGCACCGCTTCCCGAAGAGAAGATCCCGCCTAAAGAAGATCCATGCTGTGATTAAAATATACAAGAACAGGGGCTGCCGCACAGGCAGCCCTTTATCATTTGACGCATATAGAGGTGAAGAAAATGATCAAAGGAGCGATAATGGTCCCGCATCCGCCCCTCATAATCCCCGAGGTCGGAAGAGGACAGGAGAGCATCATAGCAGAAACATCGGCAGCTTATGATAAGGCCGCGGCATTTGCGGCATCGCTTAAGCCGGATACAGTGGTGGTAGCCTCACCGCACAGCATCATGTACAGGGATTATATCCATATCTCACCGGGCAGTGCAGCTGTTGGCGACCTCGGCGCTTTCCGCGCACCGCAGGTCAGGATAAAAGCAGAGTATGACACCCGGATGGTACAGCAGATCTCACAGATGGCAATGGAAGAAGGCATATCCGCCGGAACGGCAGGGGAGAGAGATCCTTCCCTCGACCATGGCACGCTGATCCCGCTGTATTTTCTGAATAAATATCTTGAAAACTACAAGGTCATCAGGATAGGACTTTCGATGCTTCCTTTTACAGATCATTACAAGCTTGGGATGATCATACAGAAGGCAGCAGCTGAACTTGGCCGCAATGTTGTATTCATCGGGAGCGGAGATCTCTCCCATAAGCTTCAGTACACCGGCCCTTACGGTTTCGTTAAGGAAGGCCCAGAGTATGACAGCCGGATAATGGAGGTGTGCGGCAGTGCTGACTTTGGCAGACTCCTGACATTTGACGAGGCATTCTGTGAGAAGGCAGCCGAATGCGGGCACAGGAGCTTCTGCATGATGGCAGGCGCGCTGGACGGGCTTTCGCTTGAAACAGAGATGCTCAGTCATCAGGACATAACCGGCGTAGGCTACGGGATATGCACATACAGAGTAACCGGCACAGATGAAGAAAGAAGGTTTTTGGATGTCTGATAAATATGTTGAACTCGCAAGAGAGACCATAGAGCACTATGTCCGCAGCGGCGAGATCATTGATGTTCCGGACGGGCTTCCGGATGAGATGCTGAAGGAGCAGGCAGGAGCATTTGTCTCCCTCCACAGGCTGGGCAGGCTTCGCGGATGCATAGGCACCATACAGGCAACCCAGTCCAATATCGCGAAAGAGATAATATCGAACGCGATAAGCGCATCCACCCGCGATCCCAGGTTCCGGCCGCTAAGGGAGGATGAACTTAAAGATCTGGAGATCAGCGTTGATGTGCTCGGAAAAGCCGAGCGCGTCAGCTCTCTTGAAGATCTGGATGTCAAGCGCTACGGCGTCATAGTCACAAAAGGTTACAGGAGAGGGCTTTTGCTTCCTGACCTTGAAGGGGTGGATACCCCTGCGCAGCAGATCGGGATAGCTCTCATGAAAGCAGGGCTGCGCGAGGATGAGACAGACTTCATCCTTGAGAGATTCGAGGTGATCAGGCATACATGACTGAAAGGTGCAATGTGTGCTTCGCCCACTGCTATATACCCGAAGGGAAGACCGGCAGGTGCGGGGCGCGCACAAACGTGGACGGGAAAATAGTTCCGACAGGTTACGGAAAGCTTACTTCACTTGCGCTGGATCCTATTGAGAAAAAACCTCTCCGCAGATTCCTCCCGGGCAGCAGCATACTGTCGGCGGGCAGTTACGGATGCAACCTGATGTGCCCATTCTGCCAGAACCATTCGATCTCAATGGCAAGACCGGGGAAAGGCTTATCTGTTGAATACTGGGAGCCTGAAAGACTGGTGCAGCTGGCAGCATCCCTTAAAGAACGCGGAAACATCGGTATAGCGTTCACATACAACGAGCCGATGATAAACCATGAGTATATTCTTGACTGTGCAAAGCTTGCGAAAGAAGAAGGTCTGAAGATAGTGCTTGTAACGAACGGGACAGCCGAGAAGGAGATCCTGGATGAGGTGCTTCCCTTTGTCGATGCCATGAACATTGACATAAAAGGCTTTACCGAAGAGTATTACAGGGATTTCGTGAAAGGGGACTTAGGCCAGGTAAAGCAGTTCATAGAAGCAGCGGCAAAAGCGTGCCATGTTGAACTTACGACGCTGATCATACCCGAAAAGAATGATTCGGAAAGTGACATGAGAAGATTGTGTTCCTGGATATCATCGCTTGAGAGCAGGGACGCGGTCCCTCTCCATATCTCGAGATTCTTTCCGGCATATAAAATGTCGGATTCGTATCCGACGCCTGTAAGAACTGTGTATCATCTGAAAGATGTCGCCGAAGAGTATCTGGAATATGTATATACAGGCAATTGCTGAGCCATTTGGGATAGACACGTAAATGACGTATATGGTATATTTACTATGTATGTGGTAACGCAGAATAACAGCCGTTTTTAAGGCTGAAAAGGAGAAGATAAATGTCTAATTGCGCAATAGTTGGTATCAACTGGGGAGACGAAGGAAAAGGCCGTATGGTCGACCTTCTTACAGAGAGCTATGACGTTGTATGCAGGTATCAGGGCGGCGGAAATGCCGGCCATACAGTCATCAACGAGTATGGAAAGTTTGCTCTGCATCTGCTGCCGTCCGGCATATTCAGAAAAGGTGTTGTCAATATCCTTGGAAATGGTGTTGCTGTCGACATCGAAAACCTCTGGACCGAGATGGAGATGGTCATGAGCCAGGGAGTTGCACTCACTCCGGAGAATTTCCACATAAGTGAGAGAGCATCTCTCCTGCTTCCGTGGCACAGGGATCTGGACGGACTTGAGGAGGCAAGGCTTGCTGACAAGAAGTACGGTTCAACCAAGCAGGGCATCGCGCCTTTCTATTCAGATAAATATCAGAAGAAGACCATTCTTGCAGGAGAACTGTTCTATCCGGAACATCTGAAAGCACATGTAGCAGACCTCCTGGAGTGGAAGAACCTTACACTTACAAGAGTTTACGGCGCGCCTGCTTATACTCTTGAGCAGGTAATGGACTGGCTTGAGGAGTTCGGCAGCAAGGTTAAACCTTATATCTGCGATACAGGAGCACTGCTCCGCCAGGCTCAGGCAGATGGAAAAGAGATCCTTTTCGAAGCTCAGCTCGGAGCACTCAGGGATCTGGATTTCGGTATCCATCCGTATACGACTTCCTCAAATGCAGTTGCTGCTTACGCTCCTGTCGGATCGGGACTTCCAGGCGCTAAGGTTGACAAGGTCGTAGGCGTTGTCAAAGCATATTCCACATGTGTAGGTGAAGGCCCGTTCGTCTGCGAGATGTTCGGTGAAGAAGCCGAGAAACTCAGGGAAGCAGGATTTGAGTTTGGCGCTAAGACAGGACGTCCGAGAAGAGTCGGTTCCATAGACCTTGTCGCTACCCGTTACGGAGTAACGATGCAGGCAGCGACAGACATCGCGCTTACTAAGCTTGATGTCCTCAGCTACATGGATAAGATCCCGGTATGCACACATTATCTTCTTGACGGAAAGCAGATAGATGAGTTCCCGTTCCCTGTCCTGCTCGATAAATGCGAACCCGTGATCGAGTATGTGGACGGATGGAAGGAAGACATTTCTGGATGCAGGAAATGGGAAGAGCTTCCCGAGAATGCCAGAAAATATGTAGAGATGATCGAAAAAGCCATCGGATGCCATATCACATATGTTTCCGTTGGAGCTGAAAGAGACGCATACATCGAGAGATAATTCTGAGGGACAGATATGTACGATAAATATGAATCACCGCTGGCAAGCCGCTATGCATCAAAATACATGCTGGAGCTCTTCTCGGCAAGGACCAGGATCAAAACCTGGAGAAGGATATGGATCGCCCTTGCAAGGGCAGAGCATAAGCTCGGGCTGCCTGTAACAGAAGAACAGATAAAAGATCTCGAGGAACACATAGACGAGATCGATTTCGAAGTTGCCGCTGCCCGTGAAAAGGAAGTCAGGCATGACGTAATGGCGCATGTATATACATACGGCAAAGTCGCTCCGTCAGCTGCAGGCATAATACATCTCGGAGCAACGAGCTGCACTGTCACAGACAACGGAGACCTGATCCTGTACAGGGACGGACTTAAGTATCTGAGGGGTGAGCTTCTCAAAGTCATTGCAAATCTCGCGGATTTTGCCGACAGATATAAAGCGCTGCCTACACTCGGCTATACACATTACCAGCCGGCGCAGCTTGTGACTGTAGGAAAGAGAGCCGCACTCTGGATGCAGGATTTCGTAACTGACCTACAGGAGCTGGATTTTGTCATCGCGAACATCCCGTTCCTCGGAGCCAGAGGAACAACCGGAACCGAAGCCAGCTTCATGGAACTCTTTGACAACGATGAGGAGAAGGTCAAGGAGATGAACCGCCTTATCGCTTCCGAATTCGGTTTTGATACTCTTTATGATGTCTGCGGACAGACATATCCGAGAAAACTGGATTCAAGGATCCTTAATGTATTGAGCGCGATCGCACAGAGCGCCTACAGGATGGCAAACGATATCCGCCTTCTTCAGCATGACAGACAGGTGGAGGAGCCGTTCGAGAAGAACCAGATCGGATCATCCGCAATGCCTTACAAGAGAAACCCGATGAGGTCAGAGCGCATCTGCTCACTTGCCCGTTATCTCATGGCAGACGCCCAGAACGCGGCAATGACTGCATCTGTCCAGTGGCTTGAGCGTACTCTGGATGACTCAGCCAACAGAAGGATATCGCTTCCCGAGGGATTCCTGTGCTGCGACGCGATCCTCCGTCTCGCCCAGAACGTATCAGACGGACTCGTGGTAAATGAGAAGATCGTCGAAAGGACAGTACTTGAATATCTTCCGTTCATCGCAACTGAGAACATCATGATGGAAGGTGTAAGGCGCGGCGGTGACAGGCAGGAGCTTCATGAGAAGATCCGTGAGTGTTCCATGAAGGCAACGGCAAACATGAAGAACGGCCTTCCGTGCAATCTCATGTCTCTGCTTGCGGCGGAACCCGCATTCAACATGACAGAGGAAGATCTCGCGAAGACACTTGATCCGAGCGCTTACATCGGAAGGTGTCCTGCGCAGGTGGAAGAGTTTCTTGCAAAGGTGAGACCTCTTATTGAGGGCGTAAAGAAAGAGACCGCAGAGATCAACGTATAATTGTATATAGTCAGATAAGAAAAAAGTGCCGCTATGGGAAAACCACCCCTAGCGGCACTTTGTTATTAATGGATCATATCATCACATGCACATTTACTGTCGATCCCGCTTCGGCAACAGGTATTATGTTCCCGTCTATCTGCTCGCCGTTTACGAGAACAGAAGAGCCGCCCTTTTCCACGGTTATCTCATAAACTGCTCCGCGGTACAGACGCCTTGCCGTATATCCGGTTATCTCATCCGGAAGGCACGGATCTATCTTGAGGCCGTCGATGGTCGGGATGATGCCGATTATGGCCTGACTGATGCTGACAAATGTCCATGCAGCGGTTCCGGTCAGCCAGCTGTTCTTGGCTTCGCCAAATGAAGGCGCATCCTTTCCCGCGATCATCTGGGAATAAACGTAAGGCTCGGTGCGGTGCACATCGCTGATGTCTTCTATGAACGCCGGGCAGAACTTTTTATATAGTTCAAATGCCCTGTTCCCGTGGCCAAGCACTGTCTCGGCACATATGATCCACGGATTATTGTGGCAGAATATGCCGGCGTTCTCCTTGTATCCGGGCGGATAGCTTGAGATCTCTCCAAGTTCTTTCCTGTATCCGGTGTAAGCAGGCTGCAGAAGGACTACGCCGTATTTCGAATCAAGTCTTTCCTCAACACTCCTTAGAGCTGTTTCTGCCATGCCGTTTTCCACGCCAATCCCGGCCATTACGCACATGCCCTGGGGCTCGATGTAGATCTGGCCTTCATTGCACTCTTTGCTGCCCACAGGATTTCCGAATGCATCATAGGCTCTCTTAAACCACGCTCCGTCCCAGCCTGCGTCTTCAGCCGTGCGGATCATGTCGGCAACGGCAGCTTCAGTTTCTTCCGCTTCTGACATAAGTCCGATGCGGCGGCATATTTCAGCATATGCTCTGCCGTATTTTACGAACATGCCGGCAATGAACACACTTTCAGCTACAGGGCCTTCGCTTTGGCCGGTTGTCTGGAAGCTTTCGCCCGGCTTTTCTGAAAAACAGTTGAGGTTCAGGCAGTCATTCCAGTCAGCTCGGCCGATCAGCGGAAGGCCGTGGGGGCCAAGATGTGTACGGGTAAAATTTATGCTCCTTCTGAGGTGCTCCATTAACGGAGCAGACAGAGATTCATCATTGTCAAAAGGAGTCATCTCATCAAGTATGGAGAAATCCCCTGTTTCGCTGAGATATGCGTGAACTCCTGCGACAAGCCATAAGGGGTCGTCATTGAATCCGGTTCCGATGTCAGTATTCCCTTTCTTGGTCAGCGGCTGGTACTGATGGTACGCGCTTCCGTCGGGGAACTGCGTGGCAGCAATGTCGAGAATCCTCTCTCTGGCTCTTTCGGGGATCATGTGAACAAACCCCAGAAGATCCTGGCAGGAATCGCGGAATCCCATGCCGCGCCCCATGCCGCTCTCAAAGTAGCTGGCGGAACGGCTCATGTTGAAAGTGACCATGCACTGGTACTGGTTCCAGATATTTACCATGCGGTCCACTTTGTCAGATCCGGTGCTTACGCTGAACTGCCCTGTGAGCGAAGCCCAGAAATCAGAGAGGACAGAAAGCCCTGCGTCAAATTGGCGGCCGGTCTCATAGCGGCTTATCATTGCTTTAGCTTTGTCTTTATTGATAACGCCTGGAGCAGACCATTTTTCCTCATCTGCATTTTCCACATATCCGAGTCCGAAAATGAGTTCGCTGCTTTCGCCGCTGTTAATGGTCAGATCATGCTGGAAAGCTGCAACGGGCTGCCAGCCGTGGGCAATGCCTCCGGAAAGAGATCCTTTAACTACAGCTTCAGGCGCTGCGGGAGATCCGTATACTCCGGTAAATGCTTCACGCCTTGTCTCAAAAGCGGTTGGAGCTGTATTGGTCCAGAAAAATGAATAGTGATCGCGCCTCTCGCGGTATTCGGTCTTGTGGTAGATGACGCCGTTTTCAACTTCAACTTCGCCGGTTGAATAATTTCTCTGGAAATTTGTCGCATCGTCCATTGCATCCCACAGGCAGAATTCTATATAAGGGAATACTTTTAAACTGCGTGTGCGATCAGACAGGTTGGTCAATCTGAGCCGGATGAGAAGGCAATTGTCTCCGCGCGGAACGAACATGGTCTGTTCGGCTTCGATGCCGCCGAGGGTTCCTTTTATTACTGTGTAGCCAAGTCCGTGGCGGCATTCATATGCATCAAGTTCTGTCTGGACGGGCTGCCATCCGGGATTCCAGACGGTATCGCCTTCTTTTATATAGATATGGAAGCCATCCGCATCCAGCGGGGAGGCGTTGTATCTGTAACGGGTGATCCGGCGGAGCCGTGCGTCTTTATAAAAGGAATATCCGCCTGCACAGTTGGATACGAGGGTGAAGAAATCCTCACAGCCCAGGTAATTGATCCAGGGGAGCGGAGTACGCGGCTCGGTGATCGCATATTCTTTAGCATGGTCGTCAAAATATCCGTATTTCATATCTGTCTCCCAATATACGAAATCGATTAAGTATGTTTTTTAATAGAATATACGAGAATTATCCCGAATTCAAGCGAAAATTATCGGAAAAATAAAAAATAAAGCATTTCAGAAAAATGCCTGATTGTGCAAAACATACGATAACAGCAAAATAAAATGGGCAAATATTCACAAATCTAACTCAATTTAACAAAATTTACACAAAAACACTTGCCAAAAACTCCCATATGGGTAAAATAAAATCAACTTAAACGATTAAGTAAATTTGCAGAGAGGGGGAAGTCGCAGTGGTATCGATGAAAGACATTGCTGAAAAATGCGGTGTCTCAGTAGCTACAGTGAGCAAGGCCCTGAGCGGACAGAAGGACATAAGCGCTGAAACTGTCGCACGCATCAAGAAAATGGCCGCTGAGCTAGGATACCAGACTAACGCCGCAGCAAGGGCTCTCCGCACAAACCGTTCCTATAATATCGGAGTACTGTTCTTTGATGAAGGACACAGCGGACTGACACATAACTATTTCTCTGCAGTGCTTGAGAGTGTAAGGACCGAAGCGGAAAAATCCGGCTATGACATAACGTTCATCAGCGCGAATGTCGGAAAAAGAGCTGCAACATATCTGCAGCACTGCCGGTACAGGAATGTTGACGGGGTCATAATAGCCTGTGTTGATTTCAGGGACCCGATGGTGATCGAACTTGCAGATTCAGACATCCCGCTTGTTTCAATAGACCATGCGTTCAACAACTGTACGGCGATCGTTTCCGACAACATGGACGGAATGACCGAGCTGACCAGAAAAGTGATCGAAGCAGGACACAGGAACATCGCAGTGATCCATGGGGAAAATACTTCGGTAACCCAGAACAGGCTTCGCGGATTTTTCCGGGAATGCGAACAGCATGGCATCAGCATCAGGGAGGACCGGCTGAAAAGCAGCACTTACCGTAATCCCGAAGGATGCGCAGAGATCGTAAAGGAACTCCTCAAAGAGGAAGACCGGGTTACATGCATAATGTTCCCCGATGACTACTCGGCGATCGGAGGGATCTACGCGATCAGGGAGAGCGGACTGAAGATCCCGGAGGACATATCGGTGGTGGGTTATGACGGAATCAAGATAGCCCAGGTGCTGGAACCCAAGATCACCACTTGGAAACAGGACACCGAAGAACTCGGGAAGCTGGCGGTCAGAAAGCTCACGGCACTCATTGAAAGACCCAGGACAACGATACCTGAAACAGTAATGGTAAAGGGAAGCTTCCTGGAAGGGACTTCACTCGGAAGTCCGAAAAAGTAGAAATCAAATTTTTTTCATTAATATCAGGAGGAAATTGAAAATGAAAAAGATCGTAGCAATCATTCTTGCAGGTGTAATGGTAGTTGCATCACTTGCTGCATGCGGCGGCTCAGGCGGCGGCGGAGCAAAGGGACAGGGCAAAGTATTTAACATCTATGCATGGAACGAAGAGTTCAAGGGATTCTTTGAGAAATATTATACAGTTCCCGAAGGCGTAGAAGTTAAGTGGACAATAGTTCCGAGTGACAACGGACAGTATCAGGATGCTCTCGACCAGGCTCTGGCAAATCAGGGAAGCGCATCAGCAGATGAGAAGGTAGACATGTTCCTTGCAGAGGCTGACTACATCCTTAAGTACACAAATTCTGACGCTACTCAGGATGTCAAGGCTCTTGGCGTAACTGATTTCAGCAATGCTTATCAGTACACAGTACAGGCTGCTTCTGATGCAAACGGTGTTGTTAAAGGCGTTTCATTCCAGTGCTGCCCTTCAGCTCTGATCTATCGCCGTTCTATCGCAAAGGACGTTCTCGGAACAGATGATCCCGCTGAAGTTCAGGCTAAGCTTGACAACTGGGACAAGTTCAATGCTGTAGCTAAGGACGCAAAGGACAAAGGTTACTACATGACTGCATCTTTCGCATCAACATACCGTCCTTTCTCCAACAATGCATCAAGCCCTTGGGTAGACGCTGACAACAAGCTTCAGATCGATGCACAGATCCAGGCATGGATCGACCAGACAGACGAGTTCGTAGCAAACGGCTATACTCTTACCGATGGTATCTGGGATGAGGGAACAACCGCTCAGATGTTCAAAGATGGAAAGACAATGTGCTTCTTCGGACCCGCTTGGTATTTCAACTTCTCAATGGGCAACGCTCAGGATCCTGAAAAAGGATGCTACGGCGACTGGGCTATCTGCGAAGGACCTGCAGCTCATTTCTGGGGCGGCACATGGCTTCTTGCAGCAACCGGTTCTGACAATACAGAAATGCTTGCAGATATCATGAACACATTCATCAATAACGAAGAAGTCTGCTCAAAGCTCGTAGAGAATGAGGCACAGTTCTCCAACAACCAAGCAGTCAATGCTAAGTATGCAGAAGATCCCAACTTTGGAAATGACTTCCTCGGCGGACAGAACGACACAGCAGTATTCGTTGAACTTGCTAAGAACATCAAGTTCGAGAACCAGACAATCTATGATCAGCTGCTCAATGAAGGCCTTCAGAACAACCTTCAGGAGTACTACAGAGGATCAATTGATAAGGATACAGCTATGAAGAACTTCTACACATATGTAAGTGAGAAGTATCCGACAATCGTTCTCCCTGAATAATCAGCCGGACCGATATTTAGCCCGGGCAGGGGTTCACCTGCCCGGGCGTTATGATTTTACGGGAATACAGCTTAATAAGGTATGTTCCCGGAAGGACATAACAGAAACCATGAAGCCTTAATTGAAAGGAGAGAGTGTTAAGTGGACAGGAATGCAAAAAAGGGTGGCGTCAGCTATGCCAAGTGGGGGTATATCTTCATCCTGCCTTTCTTCATCGTTTATTTTTTATTTACCTTTGTTCCCCAGATACTTACGATCTACAACAGTTTCTTTGAGAACTACAAGGAAGGCCTGACACAGATAGGTCCTAACTTTGTAGGCCTCAGGAATTACATCACACTGTTTACACCCGACTCTGCCGGAACGATCAATATCCTTAAGTATACAGGGAATACACTCATTCTCTGGATACTCGGAGCAGTTCCCCAGATCGTGATAGCCATGCTGCTTGCCATTTTCTTCACAAGCTACAGGCTTAAGATAAAAGGCCAGCAGTTCTTTAAAACAGTTATATACATGCCGAACCTGATCATGGCTTCAGCATTTTCAATGCTATTCTTCACGCTGTTTTCGACAGTCGGACCGATAAACCAGCTTATAACATCGATGGGGTGGGCCGATGCCACGATTGACTTTTTCGCCTACACGATCACGGTCCGCGGGCTTATATCACTTATGAACTTCCTCATGTGGTTCGGAAATACAACGATCCTCTTCATGGCGGGCATAATGGGCATCGACCAGTCGCTGTTTGAGGCGGCAAGCATAGACGGCGCAAACTCACTGCAGGTCTTCTTCAAGGTAACCGTTCCGCTCCTTATGCCGATCATAGTTTATACGATAATCACAGCGATGATCGGCGGTCTGCAGATGTTTGATGTTCCTCAGGTCCTTACCAAGGGCATGGGCATGCCGAACCGTACGAGCATGACATTGATCATGTATCTGAACAACTTCCTGTCGGGAAGCAAGAACTATGGAATGAGCGGCGCTATCTCGGTGATCATCTTTATCATTACCGGTATATTGAGCCTGATAGTGTTCCGGACACTGAACAGAAATTACAGTGGAACGGAAAAGAAACACAGAAGGAGGAACTTACCGCAAAATGCACGCTAATAGTATTAAATCAGACAGTATAAAGGCAAAGATCCAACTGAACATATTAAGGGCAATAGTATACATAATACTTATCTTCCTTACATTACTGTGCCTGTTCTCCTTCTACATGCTGATAATCAATGCGACAAGGTCGAACGGACAGCTGCAGGGCGGATTTACACTTATACCCGCAGGACACTTTTTCGAGAACCTGAAAAACGCCTGGACTGACAGTTCCATCAATATCCCGAGAGGCATGCTGAACAGCTTCATAGTAGCGACGCTTACCGCTGTTCTCACAACATATTTCTCGGCGCTGACGGCATACGGGATCCATGCTTACGATTTTAAGCTTAAGAAGTTCGCATTCGGATTCATCATGGCCATCATGGTCATACCCAATCAGGTGTCGGCATCAGGATTTGTCCAGATATGCTATAAATTCCACCTGACCAACAATTATCTGCCGCTCATTCTTCCGGGCATCGCGGCTCCCATAGTATTCTTCTACATGAAGCAGTACATGGAAAGCGTTCTGCCCATGGAGATCATAGACGCGGCCAGAGTTGACGGCAGCGGAGAGTTCAGGACGTTTAACAGGATCATACTTCCCATGATAAAGCCGGCGCTTGCAGTGCAACTGATATTCGCATTCGTGCAGAGCTGGAATAACTACTTCCTGCCGGGCCTGCTGCTTACTGACAGCAAGATGAAGACCGTGCCTATCATGATCGCGCAGCTGAGAAGCGCGGACTATTCCAAGTTCGACATGGGCAAGGTTTACATGTTCATCCTGCTGGCAATACTCCCTGTCATTGTGGTCTATCTCATTCTTTCAAAGAGCATAATCAAGGGTGTTACAAGCGGCGGTGTTAAGGGCTGATACGGTATAAGCGAGGTAAGAAATGGCAACTGTAAGATTAGAGCATATTTATAAGATATATGACGGCGGAGTCACAGCAGTAAACGACTTCAACCTGGAGATCGAAGACAAGGAATTCATAGTACTGGTAGGTCCCTCGGGATGCGGAAAATCAACCACACTGAGGATGGTCGCCGGACTTGAGAACATCAGCAAGGGAGAGCTCTACATAGGTGATACTCTTGTAAACAACATCGAGCCCAAGAACAGGGACATTGCGATGGTCTTCCAGTCATATGCTCTGTATCCGCACATGACCGTATACGAAAACATGGCATTTGCCCTTAAGATGCACAAGATCCCGAAGGATGAGATCGACAAGCGTGTGCGTGAAGCAGCTGACATCCTCGACATTACCGAGTATTTAAACCGTAAGCCTAAAGCTCTCTCGGGCGGACAGAGGCAGAGGGTTGCCATCGGACGCGCGATCGTCAGGGAACCCAAAGTATTCCTTATGGACGAGCCGCTTTCCAACCTGGATGCAAAATTAAGGAACCAGATGCGCGCGGAGATAATCAAGCTCAGAAAGCGCATAGATACGACATTCATATATGTAACACATGATCAGACCGAAGCGATGACGCTCGGTGACCGCATAGTCATCATGAAGGACGGACTGATCCAGCAGATCGGAACTCCGCAGGAAGTCTTCAATGAGCCGGCAAATATATTCGTGGCGGGATTCATCGGATCACCTCAGATGAACTTCTTTAACGGAGTGCTGAAGAACGAAGGCGGCAGCGTATATGCGCTGATCCCTGCTGCAAATGACGGCAAAGGCGCAAAGATAAAGCTGACTGAAGAAGCGGCCGGCAAGCTGGAAGGCTTCGGAGACGGAAAAGAAGTCGTTATAGGTATCAGACCGGAACACATCAGGGTTGTCCGTGAAATGGGTGAAAATACCATCAAGGGTACGATAGATGTATCTGAAATGATGGGAAGCGAGTACTATCTGCACATATCGGCAGCAGGCAAAGATGTGGTACTCAGAGTACCGATGACCGATCTCCCTGCAGAATTCAGATCAGGTATACCATACGGCACCGAGATATGTTTTGAGTTTCCGGCAGAATTAATACACATGTTTGATGTTGAAAGCGAGACAAACTTGCTTAAGTGACTTTTTTCATTTTTTTCTCTGCGGCAAACGGGGCCTTAAAGGTCCCGTTTGTTTTGTTCTTTGATTGTGATATAATCTTTTTGCTTTTTTGGAGGATAAAGATGAGCAGGGCAATTGGGAAAGAAAAGAAGAACAACATGACTGAAGGAGTGATCTGGAGATCGATCCTTCTGTTTTCTCTGCCCTTGATCGCCGGGAACATAATGCAGCAGCTCTACAATACAGCGGACTCCTTTATTGTCGGTCAGTTCGTAGGCGATACAGCCCTGGCATCGGTCGGAATGTCGGGAACGATCGGATTCTTTCTCATGGCTTTCATGTGGGGAGCGAGTACAGGTTCCGGAGTTGTGATCTCCCGTTACTTCGGGGCAAATGACAGGCTGAATCTTGGCAAGGCAGTCCATACAACGATGATACTGTCTGTCATAATAGGAGCAATGGTATCAGTGCTGGGAATAGTGCTCGCAAAGCCTTTCCTGATGGTGCTCGGATGTCCAGAGGACATGATGTCCACAGCCATACTTTATATCCGCATATTCTTTGGAGGCATGATATTCAATGCCATCTACAACATGGCGGCCGGCATACTGAACGCTGTCGGCAATTCCAGAAGGACGCTGCTGTATCTCGGCATTTCTTCGATAACGAACATCGTGCTGGATCTTCTGTTTGTTGCAGTATTCAGATGGGGAGTAGCAGGCGCGGCTATCGCGACCTGTGTAAGCCAGCTGATCTCAGCAATCCTCATCGTGATCAATCTCCTGAGGACAAGTGAGCCTTACGGCTTGAGGATAAAGGAGCTGAGATTTGACAGTCTGGCGGCCAGGCAGATCATCCGTACCGGATTTCCTACTGCTATCCAGAATGCAGTCCTCGCGTTTTCAAATCTCCTGATACAGGCAGGCGTAAATGCCTATGGCACGCTGGCTGTGGCCGGATTCACCGCATGCCTCAAAGTAGACGGATTCAACATACTTCCTGTCATGAGCTTCTCGCTTGCAGCAACAACATTTGTAGGTCAGAACATCGGAGCCGGAAGAATGGACCGCGTAAAGAAAGGTACTGTGACAGCCATGGTAATGTGCATCATTTATTCGGCTGTTATCAGCATGATCATGATCATATTCCGGACAAAGATCATAAGTATCTTTTCAGAGAGTGATGCTGTTGTGGAGTACGGCGTCCAGTGTCTGATGGCACTGGCTCCATTCTATGTGCTGCTGGCTGTGATACATTCGCTTGCGGGGGCTGTCAGGGGCTCGGGACATACGGTACCTCCGATGGTCATCATACTCATAAGCCTGTGCGCTTACAGGGTTGCATGGATAGAGATAGCCGCTCCGCTGTTTGGAAGCATCATCGGAGTATATCTGACTTATTCAACATCCTTCTTTGTGGGAGCAGCGCTCATGGTCATTTACACACTGAGGGGCAAATGGCTCATACCGAAAACATACGGCGAGAACAGATCGCCGTCATAAAACAAATCTTGTCACAGCATACACATCTGATACAATGAAAGCCGGGAGGTGACAACATGATCAAAAAGATAGTTAAGATCATTGCGATCATCATTGCTGCAGTATTAGTTATCGTACTTGGATATATCGCTTACGCATTTTTAAGCTTCAGCAGGATAGATGACCATCTGGCACTGAATGTCCAGAACGCTGCAGCCGGAGCGCCTTACGGAGCGGAGATATACGGAGAGGTTGAAGAAACGATCCCGAAAGGAAAAGAGCTGACTGCTGTCTCCTACAACATAGGGTTTGGCGCATATTCGGATGATTTCACATTCTTCATGGATGGCGGAAAAGAAAGCTGGGCATTTTCCAAGGAGGCGGTTTATGAAAATATAAGCGGCGCCATGGACACGGTAAATGCATATGATCCTGATCTCGCGCTGCTGCAGGAAGTTGACATAGACGGTACCAGATCCTATCACATAGATGAGAGGTCACTTGTGGTTCCGGGCATAGCCAGGAGCAGAAGCTACGATTACATATTTGCACAGAACTACAACAGTCCTTTCCTCATGTATCCGATCACCCAGCCTCACGGGGCAAATAAGGCGGGCATCCTTACATTCTCCATGGCAAAGATCACATCCGGAGAGAGGATCAGCCTTCCGATCGAGACAGGCTTTTCAAAGGTCCTGGATCTGGACAGATGCTACAGCAAGGCCCGGATCCCTGTTGAAGGCGGAGCGGAGCTGGTCGTATATAACCTTCATCTGTCGGCATATACCGCAAATGCATCGACGGCGGAAAACCAGCTGAGGATGCTTGTCGAAGACATGCAGGCTGAATATGATGCAGGCAATTACTGCATCGCGGGCGGAGACTTTAACAGAGACCTTCTCGGCAATTCACCTGAGATATTCCATACGGCAGTCCTTGATGATAACTGGGCTGCGCCTGTGAACATGTCACTGTTCACGGATGACATAACACTTGTTGTGCCGTTTGATGAAAACGAGCCAAAGGCAAGCTGCAGGAATCCGGACAAGCCTTATGAACCGGGAGACTTTGTGGTCACCGTTGACGGATTTGTAAAATCCGCAAATATCTCAGTCGTGAAGAGCGATGTCATAGACGTTGGATTCGAGTATTCGGACCACAATCCGGTATATGTAAAGTTTATCCTTGAGTAATATGGACAGACAAATACAGGCATAAAAAATCGGGCTGCCCTGGTGAGGCAGCCCGTCTGTCGTTTATGGAATGATCAATTCCCTGAGTTGTTTTTCTTTGCCAGATCAAGCACTGTGCTGTGGAGTTCGCTTTCATCTATGTTCTTGGGATGAGAGAGGAAACGTATGTAAGTCATGGCAGTTTCATCTTCATCAGTCTTGAACAGTATGAAATCATCAACAGCAGGCGTGTAGCCTAACAGTATGTCTGTACTCTCATTGAAATCAAGTTCTTTTTCATCACCTGTGATATACAGCACCTTGCATTTGCCATCGCCAAATGCTGTTATCCATCCGACAAAAGCTTCACCCTTTCTTCCCTTGAGATCGATCGCTGTCATGACCATGTTTTCCGGCTGATATCTGAATTCGATGATGTCACCTTCTTTAGGGAAATAGCCGCTGGCTATGTCAATGTCCTCGGATATTGAGAGCTCGATCTCTTTGCCGGTCTCGATCTGTACCTTGCACTTATCATCCCACTTGGTTATCATACCGTTTGCGACAACCTCGATGACCGGTGCAGGAGGATCGGTTTCAGTTTCTGTCTCAGTTTCGGTTTCTGTCTCAGTTTCTGTTTCAGTTTCCGTCTCAGTTTCTGTCTCAGTTTCTGTTTCAGTTTCTGTCTCTGTCTCGGTCTCGGTCGGAGTCTCAGTCGGAGTCTCAGTCGGAGTCTCGGTCGGAGTCTCGGTCGGAGTCTCAGTCGGAGTCTCAGTCGGAGTCTCGGTCGGAGTCTCGGTCGGAGTTTCCGTCGGCTTTTCGGTCGGTTTCTCAGTCGGCTTTTCAGTCGGTTTCTCAGTAGGTTTCTCGGTCGGC
>SVDE01000135.1 GCA_015057955.1 Lachnospiraceae bacterium
ATCAGGTTTATCAGGCTTTCCATCGGCATTTTTCAAACTCCTCTGTGTTCCGAATTTATACCTTAGTATGCTTCGCCATGATCGTATTCTCCATACTCACAGCCAATATGGGAGGCTTCTATTTCATCTATCAGAATAAGCTGTCCCGCCTAATATCGTGATGATTGAATATGATTTTCCTCCTGCAATTGTTCATCCAAAGAACTGTGCTCTTGCTCCGCCAAGAAGGAGCACAACAAGAATGGCTGCGTAAGTGATACACTTTAGCACAGGAAATGCGTTGATCTTTCCCTTCAGTTTCCAGGCGACATATGTACTTAATTTAAGTACACTTTGCACATTCTAACATGTACTTGAAATAAACTCAAATTATCTTTTATCAAGTACACGGAGGGTGCCGCATGGACGCTTTGAAGAAGGAAAAGGACAAGCACCTTGGGCTTCGCATCGACAGCGAGCTTCACTATAAACTGCACTATATTTCTCAGTACGAAGGGCGATCGGCCAACGGAGAGGTGATCTACCTGATCCGCAAGGCCATTGAAGACTTTGAAAAGCAGCATGGCAAAATCGAAATGCCGCAAGAATAACACCTGACAAGGGGTAGAATGGAAAGGCTGCAAGTGCAAGGGTGGCACTCAGGCCAAGGGCGCTCTCCTTCACAGCGATAAGAAGGAGCGCTTGAAGCGTGAACATATCATGGCTTGTGAAATAGTGGGGATTTAAAGATAAGAGTGATGCTACTCATTCACAAAAAAACGGAATCAAATTGCGCAATAATACGGAATAAAATACAGCAAAAAAACGGAATGCTGATTGACGCACAAAAAATCACTTTATATAATACTCCCAAATAGATATGCTTGAAAGGAAATCAATTCAACATGGGAACCGATGCCTACATTAATAGAATTGTAGATAAACAATTAGAATTGAAGCTTCGGGCGTTTGGTGCTACGTATATTGTCGGTCCAAAATGGTGTGGAAAAACAACCACTGCCGAGCAATATTCTAAGAGCGCAATCAAACTGCAGAGAGATCCAAACAAGGAAGCTATCATTAAGACAGCAGAAATTAATCCAATGGCATTGCTGCGTGGTGAAACTCCAAGGCTCATAGATGAGTGGCAAGATGCCCCAACTCTATGGGATGCAGTACGAGCCTACTGTGACGAGCATCATGCGAGAGGACAATTTATATTAACTGGTTCGACTTCAAAAAAAGTCCAAACCGCGCATACAGGAACTGGAAGAATATCCAGGTTAAAAATGTACCCCATGAGCCTATATGAATCCGGGGATTCAAATGGAACAGTTTCCATTATGGATCTTTTTAATGGAAAGGAACAACTTGAAAATGGCTGCATATCATCGCTAACAATTGAACAACTTGTGTTTGCGGCATGTCGAGGAGGCTGGCCTGAAAGTATTTTGTTTGATGATCGAGAAGCGCAACTTGCCATTCCAAAGGATTATTATCATCAGATTTACGAAGAAGATATTTTTAAAGTTGATGAAGTGAAACGCAGCAGCACAACAATGCGAGCTGTGATTAATTCATATGCCAGGAATATTTCAACATTGGCAAAGACTACCAGTATACTTGCTGATATTAATGCCACGAGCAGTATTACTGACAAAACATTGGCAGACTATATTGATGTATTGGAACGACTATATATTGTTGATGATTTGTACGGCTGGTGTCCTGCCATTCGTTCTGCGAGTGCTATGCGAAGCGGCCGGAAACGAGAATTTGTTGATCCTTCTATCGCAGTAGCTGCATTAGGCGGTTCGCCGGAGTTTTTCAGCACAGATTTAAAGACATTTGGATTTGTTTTTGAATGTTTGTGCATCCGTGACCTGAGAATATATTCCTCAGCTTACGATGGACAAATGTCCTATTATCATGATAGATATGGTCTGGAGGCGGATGGAGTTCTTCACTTGGATGATGGAAGATATGCATTGTTTGAATTTAAACTAGGAAGCAAGGAAATAGAAGAAGGTGCAGGGCATCTGTGTGAAATAGAATCTTTGATTAAACAGTATAATGAAAAAGAAAAACAATGTCCGATGCGACTTCCGGATCTGAAAATCGTAGTTACCGGAACGCAATACGGATACAGAAGACCGGATGGCGTTTTTGTCATTCCAATAGGTTGCCTGAAAGATTAATAGACAAAAAAGGCAAAGAAATATTCTGATACAAATAAATGTTTCTGACGCAGACCGTTGCAAATAACGGATTTCCATTTTAGATAAAGAAAAAGACAGCAAATCCATATGTAATCCTGACTGAGGATGAATTCATGGATAAACTTGAGGTATCAAGAAAACACGCAGAGCAGGGACTTATCCGGGATGCAGACACTGAAACATTTTCAGACAAGTTATAGCAATATGTCTATATCGGTAAGCAGTGAAGCTATGGTATAATCCAATAAAATTCTAAAGGATACTGAAACACTGTTTTACATAGAATGAAACAAAAGAAGATTTATTACTCAGACATTGTAAATGACGACTTTTCCGGGACGCACATTCGGGCGAGAACAGTAGATGAAAACTTCAAATATCTTCATAAATCCCTGATATGGAAAGGAATCTCAGCCTTTCTGTATTACTGCATCGCACTTCCGCTGGTATTAGTGATTGACAGGGTCTGGTTTGGCCTCAGATTCGAAAACAGGAAAGCGCTTAAGAAATGCAGGGGGTCTTTTTTTATTTACGGAAATCACACACAGCATCTTGCCGACGCAACCGTGCCGGCGCTTGTTTCATTTCCGAAAAGAGCATATGTTGTGGCTGGTGCAGACGCGGTTTCCATTAAAGGAATCGGGTGGCTGGTTCAGATGCTGGGCGGACTCATTCTGCATAATGTACCTTCGGGAAGAAGTGCTTTCCGAAGTGCTGTAAGTGAGATCTGCGGTAAAAACAGCAGCATCACCATTTACCCGGAAGCGCATATCTGGCCTTATTATACGGGGATCCGGGAATTTTCCCCGGCTTCTTTTGTTTACCCTGTACAGAATGGGAAACCTGTGGCAGCGATCGTTACTACTTACAGAAAAAGGCTGCTGAAGTTCCTTCCGCCGGGGATCACAGTTTATGTAAGTGATCCTTTTTATCCGGATCCTGAGCTGGGTGATGAGGAAGCGAAGCAGAGTCTTCGCGATCAGGTGTATGCTTTCATGTGTGAGAAGGCACAGAATAACGAAGTTGAATATATAAAATATATCAGGAGAGATTGATTTGATAATTACAATTGTTTGCGACGTACTGGGAAAGGAGAATAACGGGACCACCGTCGCAGCCATGAATCTGATAAACGCAATGAAGAAATTCGGTCATGAGGTCAGAGTTCTGTGCGGAAACGAGTCGCACAGGGGTGAAGAGGGCTATTATGTCACTCATGAATACAGGTTTATCCCTCCGCTTAGCGCATATATCGCAAAAGTCGGGGTGGAACTGTCGGCTCCGGACAAAAAGGTCATAAACGAAGCACTTCAGGGAGCGGATGCTGTTCATATAATGACTCCGTTCATCCTGGGAAATGCTGCTCTCAGGAGCGCCAGGAAAATGAAGATCCCCGTAACTGCCGGGTTCCATTGCCAGGCGGAGAATGTGACCAGCCATTTCCATTTGATGGATGTGAAGGTTGCAAATAACCTGATTTATAAAGCAATGTACGATCTGTTTTATAAGGATGTCGACTGTATACATTATCCTACTCAGTTCATCAGGGATATCTTTGAAAGTCATGTTGGAAAAACCGAAGGCGTGGTGATATCAAATGGTGTAAGCAGTATGTTTTGCAGAAACAGGAAGGAGAAACCTGACAGTTTTCTTGGCAGATTTGTCATACTCACTTCAGGTCGCTACGGTAAGGAAAAATCCCAGCATATTCTCCTGGAGGCTGTAAAGATGTCAAAACACGAGAATGACATTCAGGTCATACTTGCCGGGCAGGGACCACTGCATGACAAGCTGGAAAAGACTGGAGCTGCGCTGACTAATCCGCCCGTCATGAAGCTGTTTGAACGAGCAGAACTGGTAAATGTGATCAATTATTCAGATCTGTATGTACATGCGGCGGAGGTCGATCTTGAAGCGATAGCCTGCCTTGAGGCCATAGCCTGCGGACTGGTTCCGGTAATTGCCGAATCACCAAAATGTGCCACAAAGAAGTTCGCCCTGTCGGAAAATAACCTTTTCAGGGTAAATGATCCCGCGTCCCTTGCCTCCAAAATCGATTACTGGATTGAACATGACGAAGCAAGAAAACAGGCGGAGATCAGCTATCAGAAATATGCACAGCAGTTCAGGCTTGAAAACTGTATGCGGCAAATGGAGCAGATGATAATAAACTGTGCCAGACAGTGTGCAACTGAGCGTTATATGTCCTGCTGATGGAGAGCGTTTTTCACCCCTGGGATAGCAAGACATTTTAAGATGGAGAAACAATATGGGAATCAAGGATGATCTAAAAAGCCTGCCCACTACCGGGGCGATCCTGCCTGGCCTTGCTATTCGGACGGAATGGGTGAATCACGGATCACCGGCAGCAGAACTGCAAGCAGTTCACAGGTTCTGTGTATATCATCCTTGATGTCATTTTGCATGCCGCTTTCCATCCAGTCGATTACGGTCCCGAAGCAGACATATTTATAGTGCCTGATAAGCAGTGTCCGGTCCTGCTCAGAGACAGAAGAGTCTTTCAGAACATTATTTACATAGGCTTTGACCACATATTCGCTTGCCTTCATAAGGTATTGCTCGAAAATATCCCGATTTACCGAATTGTAAATGTGGTACATGGCACGTTTGTTTTCTGTAGCAAATCGGATTCCCTGCAGGAAGCTTTGCTCCAAAGATTTAAAATCGGCATTATCCAGGATCAGCAGGTCGAGCTGCTCTGTGACGATCTCTTCAGCCAGGGCAGGCAGATCTGCATAGTGATAATAGAAAGTATTGCGATTAATACCGCATTCTTCGACGATATCCTTGACTGTAATCTTGCCAAGGGGCTTCTTTTCAAGAAGTTTCATATATTCACCTAGATTAATTGTAACTGTTCAGAACCATGCAGAACGACCGGAAACGAAAACAGAAGATTTCCTGTATGAGCGGAGGATAGTTGGAAAGTATCGAACGGGAGAATTCAGCCGGACCGGGTTTGCACTGATGTTCAAGAACCCAGCGGTTGACGCACCCGACGATGCCGGATGCATGATAGTAGAATGTAAATTTCTGTTCTTCCGTAGGAGGGATGCCGTATTATATGGTTTCCAACCAGATGGACAAATGTGTGAACCGAATATTATAAATCTTATATGACATGATGGCGGTATCAAAAATTCTGGTACCGTCTGTTTTCTTTTATTAGAAACGATCATCTGATTTGCCGCCGTACTTAGTTTTTTAGTGCCTTGTGAAGACGTTTCTGATATCATTATCATAAAGTAGAAAAAATAACCGGGGGTGCAGGAGCCATGAATGATAACAAGAATCTAAAAACAGGTCTCGTTGGGGTATTTCTGCTTGTGGCAATGCTGCTGTTTACCGGATGCGGAGGATCGGGAAATCTTAGAATTGATAACAGCCCTGCATCAAAAGACGGCGTAACGGTCACGCTGGAAAAAGCTACAGCAAGGCGAATGCGTGATCCGGACCGTTATGAGTATGCTTTTTCCGGAACCATAGAGAATACTACGGACGAAGGTATCATGCAGGTGATCTATACATTTGCGCTCCTTGATAAGGACGGAAATGAATTTCGCTCGTTCGGCGAGGTCTATGATGGAGAGAATGAGTCGATCCCGCCGCATCAAAAGATCGACTTTGCTCTTGATGGTATCAAATGGGGAGCACAGGATGTCCCTGCTTCTGTCTCCGTAGGTGTAAGCACCGTAATGACAGAGACAGAACTGCCAGCAGAACAGATTCCGCAGCCGGGCGACTATCTGTATCAGATCCTGGGTGATGAAAAACTCGCGAATATCAGGGAAACCCCTCCGGCAGAACTGTCATTCCATATCGATCAGGGAGGGTACGGCCGTACAGCGACATTTACAAAAGGGGAGGAACTTGATAAAGCGGTTGATCTCCTGTGCGATATCCGAATCGCCGGAGAGACAGAGGAAATAGTCACGGACAACTATAACTGGATCCGGCTTGTATGGGAAGACGGTTCCGAATCGTATATCAGTCTGAACCTAAGAAACCTCGAGCATTCCATCCATTCCATACCGCATATTTACCGGCTTGAAAACCTGGAGGCGTTTTGGTCTTATGCGGAAGGATTTGTAGTAGAAGATGATGAATAATCAAAGGAATCAGGGTATGCAGAAAAATTTAATCGTAAATAAACCATCTCTCATAATATTGAAGGACAAATGTGCGAACCACATTTTATAAATCTTATATGACATTAAGGCGGTATCAGTGATTTCTGGTACCGCTATTTTTATGTTTTATTGATTCATGAGAAAACTACTCAGGTAATTGTTCAGGATGCGATTAAGAGATGATTCTATATCAGGCTTTCCATCGTTGAGACACCATTCAAAAAC
>SVDE01000027.1 GCA_015057955.1 Lachnospiraceae bacterium
GAGTTTAGTATTTGATTGCCTGTATTATTGAGTTTTCAAGGTGCGAAGCCCATTTTTGATATGGGAAGTTTCAATAACTAATATATGCACAATTCAATGTCTATACATCCAGTTCTCCGTTTTTGACTTTCATCATGTGTTGCGCAAACCGGGGACTTCGCCTTGCGCGAGTCCTGTTGTTGAACAGAATGACCGAAAGGATAAATGATACGGCAGTAATGCCTGCGCTTATCAGAAACATGTTCCGATACCCATAGGCCAGGCTTTCAGAATTATCGAGGAAGGCTCCAAAGATCGCGGAAGCGGCAAACATTCCTATGTCCATCATAAAATAATAGGTCGCATTTGCAGCTCCTCCCCTGCCTTTAGGAGAATCAACCACCGCAACTGTGTTCAGTCCGGGAAATACTGCTGAAACACCAATTCCGTACAATCCGCCTGCGATCAGGAACAATGCGTAACTGTTCTTTGCCCAGAATGCAAGTATCAGGAGAGATAGTATCATCGCAATATGACCCGGCACCAGAAGGATCATTGCCCCGTAGCGGTCAGCGAGTTTGCTGATGAACATGCGTATCACCATCATTGTCACGGCTGCGGTTGTATAAAACAGACTGAGCATCGTTCCTGACAGTTTCAGCATTTCCTGTGCATATACTGTTGCAAATACTACTATGCACGCATATCCGCTGATAAATATCGTAAATACGATACTGGGCAGTATTGCTTTTTTCTCTATCAATTTCCAGATACCTTTATACTGCTCCGGAGATATTACAGGCGTTTCCTGTTCACTTACATTTTTCTGAGCATACAGGTTCTGCTTTTTTTCATAAGTTATCCCTAAACATGTTGCGGCGCTGATCACATAAAGGATGCCGCATACCGCAAACATCAGGAGATAGCGGTTATCATTTCCCACGATCGCAAGGCCAAGCATCGGTCCGAACGCGAAACTCACTGTACTTGCAAGACCGAATATGCCCATTCCCCTGTTCATGTGGTCATGAGGCACAACATCAGCTATTATGGCTGCATTTGATACCATGACCAGTCCTTTTGCGGCTCCCTGCACCAGCCTGCATGCCAGAACTGCCTCGGGGATCTTCAGCACTGTCATGAGGAAAGCAGGCACCGCATACATGATGCATCCTGCCATCAGACAGTTTCTGCGTCCCTTTGCATCATTCAGCCGGCCGCTGAAAAAGGACATGACCACACTGCCTATCGTAAAAAAGCTGGTCATGTAACCGCCGAGACTTTTCGAATCCCAAACATAAGTCGCATATGAAGCCATGTTGCTGTCAAGCATTCGGATGCATATGTTAGTCAACAGGGCTACTATCCAGTTAAGGGCAAAGTCCCGTCCAATGATCTTGGGTCGCCGTGTACTATTACTGCTCATAAAAACTCCTACAGTTTTCCGGATCCAAAGAGTACTTTTATTTGTACATTGCAATTTGTGTGCCACATTTATTATGTTCATCACATGCAGGTCTTTGTTGTATAATGAAAGAAAAACGGAGAAACTGATATGAAAGAGATATCAATCAATGAGATCGGACCGATCAGGATCGGACAAGTGGAAGATAAAACCGCAGGCACCGGCTGCACAGTGTTTATCTGTGACGAAGGCATGCATGCAGGTCTGGATGTCCGCGGAGGCGGACCGGCTTCAAGAGAGACTCCTCTGCTCAGTCCGCTGACAGCAGCGCAGCGCATACACGGCATAGTCCTGGCAGGCGGCAGCGCATACGGCCTTTCGGCTGCAAGCGGCGTCATGCAGTATTTAAGAGAGCGCAATATCGGTTTTGACGTTGGTGTGACAAAGGTGCCTCTTGTTGTGCAGTCTGATCTCTTTGACCTGACAGTGGGAGACCCTGATGTGTATCCTGACGAGGTAATGGGATATGAGGCTGCAAGAAGAGCCTTTGAAGAGCCAAATTATAAAGACGGAAACTATGGTGCCGGCTGCGGTGCAACAGTCGGGAAGCTCTGCGGCATGGAGCGCTGCATGAAAACCGGCATCGGAAGCTATGCAGTTCAGCTGGGAGACTTAAAGATAGGCGCAGTCATAGCTCTGAATGCGCTGGGAGACATCTTTGACTGGAAAAACGGAAAGCAGATCGCCGGAATGCTGACAAAAGACAGATCCGCCTTTGCCGGTTCTCCGGAAGAAATGCGCAGAAGTATCGAAGATGTAAAAAAACGTTTTGTTGAGAACACGACCCTGGGCGTTATCATCACCAACGCCGGATTCCATAAAGGGTCGCTCTGCAAGATCGCAGGGCTGGGACATGACGGCTATGCCAGATCGATCCGGCCTGTTCATACATCACTTGACGGAGACAGCATTTATGCCGTTTCAGTTGGTGATGTCACCGCAGACCGTGAAGTAGTCGGCTTAATGGCCGCCGAAGTCATCAGCGAAGCGATAATACGCGCGGTTTATAATGCAGAGAGCGCATACGGATTTCCCTCGGCAAAAGAACTTATTTAGTTCCGGGTGCTCCCGTATGGATCCAGCTCTTATCAGTATCTTCTTTGATGTACGTTCTGATAATGGATCCGCAGTCCATGCAAAGGTCAGAATAAGCCTCAGCTATACCTGTGAGGGACAGGATCCCTTTTCCGGAACGGTATTGTAAACCTACATTTCCGGTATCCACGGATTTGCCCCAGGCTATTTCAGTTTCGATCCTTTCACTTCCGCAATATGGGCACTTCATATTCTGTCCTCCTCGGATTGTTTTGTTTTTATTGACTATACCACTACATGATAATTGCCTGATAACAACAGGCAGCAAAAAACCGCCTGATATACTCAGGCGGTTCTTGTCAAATATTAATGCGGAGGAAGGGACTTGAACCCTCACGGCATTGCTGCCACTAGATCCTTAGTCTAGCTCGTCTGCCAGTTCCGACACCTCCGCAGACCGGTTTTCAACCGAACAGATAGTATTATACCATCACATCATCAAAATGCAACCATTAATTTTCAATTAAATTCCCATAACTATGAGAAGACCCATCAGCAGCCACAATATGACATTGGCAATGAGGCCGATCCAGGCATATTTCAGCATGACGTCAGTATTCCTGAACGCCACGAGGCCGCATATGATGCCCGCTATGGAAGAGAGGAACGAAACAACGCCTAAAGCTCCAACAGGCCAGCTGCCCTGTCCGCGGTAAACAGTTGATATGACTATCGCCGCGATAAGGAACACGATCGCATTGAGCGCAAGGATGCTCGAAGCAATGCCAAGCTTGGAATGCTCTTTATCAGAAAACTTGTATCTCTTTCTGAGGCGCTTCTCCTGCCTTGCCTTTCTCGCAGCTTCCCTCTCGTTAGTCAGAAACTCTTCTGAACTGATGTGCTGCTCGATATTATCTTCATACTCGTATTCAAGTGCCAATTATCTTCCCTCTGCGATCAATCCGAGAACTGTTTCCTGGTCACTGTGGTGAACCGGCTTTCCGCATACATTTATGGTCTGCTGATGACCGAGGCCGAACAGAAGGCATACATCCCTGTCTTTCATCCTTTTTACTGCTTTGCGGATAGCGGATGCCCGGTCATAGTCCACTTCGTAGTTGTTCAAATCTTCATTGCCCTTCAGCATGTCAGCTGTTATGCTCTCCGGTGTGTCATAATACAGATCATCGCTTGTGATAAACGCAAAATCGCTGTTCTCCAGCGCGATCCTCGTCATTTTAGGACGTTTTTCCCTTTCCCTGTTGCCCGTGCATCCGAAAACCGTGTAAATGTTTTCCGGTTTAAGAGGTTTTATTGTCTCGTATACTTTTTCAAATGCATCAGGTGTATGGGCATAGTCTATGAAAATGGTGTTCGTCCCGTATCTGTATCTCTCCATGCGCCCTGCCGGAAGCTTTATCTGCGGAACGACTTTTACGATGTCTTCCAACGGTATCCCGGCGGCATATAAGCATGCCATGCATGTCATGAGATTATACATGTTATATTCGCCGATGATATCAGTCTCGATACTGTATTCCCTGCCATATGCGCTGAAAGCGAGTTTTGTCACATCTCCGTTTTCAATATTTATGATACGGAAGTCTGTGTCGCCCTTTCCGTAAGTTATGAGCTTGCCTCCGGCCTCCGGCAGAAAATAAGTATAATAAGGATCATCAGTGTTGAGCACTGTTGTCCCGCCATCCTTAAGGCTCTCGAACAGCCTCTTCTTACAGAGGGCATATGCCTCAAATGTCTTATGGTAGTCCAGATGATCCTCTGTGAGATTTGTAAATGCTGCGACATCAAAACTTATGGTGTTGAATCTGTCAAGGTCAAGCCCCTGGCTGGATGCCTCGAGCGCCACATGGTCATACCCATTCTCATGTGCTTTGAGCAGAAGTTCATACAGATGGCAGATGTCCACCGACGTGTTTGGAAGACTGCTCACTTTCTCACCCATGTAAAAACCGATTGTCCCTATATAGGCGCACTTTATCCCGAGCAGGTTAAGAGCTTCGCTTATGAAGTAACATGTGGATGTTTTTCCGTTGGTACCCGTGACTCCTATCAGAGTCATTTTCGAGATAATGTCCCCATATGCTTCTTCAAGCATGCCCTCCAGATATTTTCTGGGGTCCGGGACATTTATTGTCTCAACGCTGTAGCTGCCCTCGCGGCATACTATCCTGGATGCGCCTTTCTCAATGGCGCTGTCAATATAATCCGCTCCATTGCTGGAGATCCCGTCCAATGCCACAAATGTGTCCCCGGGCTGTATCTTTCTTGAATCTGTTCTGATCATGTAATGCTCCGATCGTTATTTCAGTAATCCGAACTTGTCAGATGGCCAGTAACATAATACCGCTTTTGCGAGGATCTGCTTTCTTGTCACATATGTATTATGCCAGTATCTCGCATCGTTGGAGTGGTTCCTGTTGTCGCCCATTACAAAATAGCTGTCCTCCGGGACATAAAAAGGTCCGAAATCAAGCTCTTTGGGCGGCTCATTAAGATAAGGCTCATCAAGGACTTCGCCGTTAACATATGTGGTCCCCTTTATGATCTCAACCGTATCACCGGGGCAGCCGATCACTCTTTTCACAAATGTCTGCTTTTCATTATCCGGATATCTGAAAATGATTATGTCACCGCGTTCGGGTTCGTTAAAAAGATATGCCAGCCTGTATCCGAACATGCGGCTTCCCGTCATGATGGTGGATTCCATGGAACTCGAGGGCACAACCGAATTGATTATCACAAAGCAGTTGATGATCAGCGCAACTGCAACTGCAATTGCAATGACCATAAGCCAGGAAATCAGTTCCCTGCTGCCAGTGTTCTTTTCTCCGTTTTTAAGTTTACTGTGTTTAAAATCGCTCGTGACAGTAACTTCATCTTTGTCGTGGCCTTTGACATTGACATCTTTATCAGATATCTCCGTTTCAAACACCTGCATTACTTTTTTTTCACTCATACGATCATTGTTTAATGTTGGGTCCGCACATTATGCGCACCGCTCTATTGAAGTTGACGATCTCCGCCCTTTTGCATTTACCGGCATCCTCACCATCTACTACCCACTGGAGTTCCTCTTCACTCTCAAAGATCATGTGGTTTGATTTAAGACGCGTGATAAGTCCGCCGGCATCTATATTGGGATTAAAAGCTGCTGCTATTTCTTCATTGAATTGGATAAGATCGGCAGGTTTCTTGAACAACATCAGTTCATGCAGTCCATCCTGCAGATCAACACTGTTTCCGAGTATGCCCGCTATGCCGCCCACGCTCATCGCGTTGGTCGCCATGCCCAGGAAATAATCACCTTCTACTGTCTTGCCGTCATCATATGTTACTTTGACATACTGCGTCCGCATTTTTAACAGAGCTTTGATACCTCCGGTAAGATAGGCTCCGTATCCGAACATGTTCTTTGCCGACTGGGGTGTAAATGCTGAAACCGCAGAGAGTTCGCCAAATGCTGCCACATATACAAAATGGCGGTCATTGAGCTTGCCGATGTCGGTTTCAAAAGGAACTCCGTTGACTGCGATCCCTGCTGCCCTTGCAATGTTCAGCGGAAGTTTATAGCTGTTCCTGGTATCGTTTGTTGAACCTGTCGGAATGAATCCTACTGTCGGCCGGTCCTCAGGTTTTACATTCATCAGGCCTGAGATAAGCCCGTTCAGCGTACCGTCACCGCCCGCACAGACCACATGGTCGTACAGGGGTGCAAAGTGCTCCGCAATGTACGGCAGGTCATGAGCGGTCCTTGTACGGTAGATCGTCGGAATATACCCGGCGCTTTCAAACGCCTTTATGACCTCTGCGAGATGGGCTCCGATCACTCCCCTGCCCGACTTCGGATTATATACAAATAATAGTGTTTTTAAATTGATCTCCATTATCTTAAGAATCCTGCGATTATCTGCTCCTCGGCTTCCTCCTGGGACAGTCCGAGTGTCATGAGCTTGATAAGCTGTTCTCCTGCGATCCTGCCTATTGATGCCTCATGTATGAGCGCTGCGTCAAGATCATTTGCCTTTATCTGCGGCGTTGCGCTTATCTTTGCGTCATCCATTATGATAGCATCACATTCGGTATGGGATGCGCAGGGAGCATTACCCTCAATGTCTGCGGTAAATGTCTGTGTTGATGTATTCTTTGCTATGGCTCTGCTTGTCAGGTCGCATGTGCAGTTCTCGCCGTTCAGTTTAACGCTGAAAACTGCGTCCGCATGCTGTCTGTCATGGGTAAATACTTTATCTTTTACAACAAGTTTAGCCCCTGCGCCTTTCAGCACAGCCTTGGTATCCCTGACAGTATTGTCGATGCCCTTGATCTGCATGGTATCCATCTCCATATAGGAGCCTTCTTCCATTTCGACAACGGTTGTGGGATTCATGGTATTCTCGCCGGTCCCATCGCCTTCGCCATAATGTTTTTCAATATACCTGACCCTGGCATTCTTCCCGACATGGAATGTATGGATACCGTCATGGCGGCTCTCAAGCTCGCCGCAGTTATGTATGCCGCAGCCGGCGACAATCACAACATCAGAGTCCTCACCAATGTAGAAATCGTTGTAAACGAGATCATTTATGCCGGACTGGCTGATCATCACAGGTATATGCACCTTTTCGTTCTTCGTGCCAGGCTTTATAATAATGTCGATGCCCGGGTTATCCTCCTTCGACACTATGTCGATGTTCGCAGTCGACGAACGGCTTTCAAGCTGCCCGTTGAGCCTGATATTATATGCGCCCTCCGGTATTCCGTGAAGCTGCGCGATCTCTTCAAGTAATGCTTCTTCTATTCTGTCCATACGGCAACCCTTCTACTGATAATATCTGCAGCCTTCAGTTCCTTTAAGGAGTTCAGGCATGATCGTTTCCCTTGCGCCTTTGGCAACTATGCTGCCGTCTTTAACAACAACGATCTCATCTGCAATGTCCAGTATCCTCTCCTGATGTGAAATAACTATGATCGATCTGTCTCTTTCTTCCCTCATCTTCTCAAAAATCTTGATCAGATTTGAAAAGCTCCAAAGATCTATTCCTGCTTCAGGCTCATCAAGTACCGCAATGCTGCACTTGCGTGCAAGGAGAGTCGCTATCTCAATACGCTTTATCTCTCCGCCTGAAAGACTGCCGTCAACATCTCTGTTAATGTAGTCCTTGGCGCAGAGGCCGACCGCTGAAAGGTACTCGCACGCCTGTGAGAGACTGGCTTCTCCGCCGGATGCGATCGAGAGCAGATCCTTTACCCTGATACCCTTGAACCTGACAGGCTGCTGGAATGCAAATGCGATACCGGCTTTGGCACGGTCGGAAATGCTCATGTCTGTGATATCGATACCGTTCATGTATACTGAGCCTGAGGTTGGCTTATAAATACCTGCAATAAGCCTTGCGAGTGTACTCTTTCCACCTCCGTTAGGACCGGTGATCACCACAAACTGCTTACTGTCAACCTTAAGAGATACATTTTTTATGATCTCTTTGGCCTTGTCCTTTTCATCAGTTATCTCATATGAGACATTTCTAAGTTCTATCATCCTGTCTCCTGTCCTTTCAGGCATTTATTTTTGTCCGATTAATCATTATAACACAATTCTCGTCAATATCATCTTTTTTATTGTAATACAGGATATAACAGCAAGAGTGCTCTTTCTGCGCCGTTGCATGCGCTGAAAAAGCACTCCTGCTGCCAGTTTTTCTTTTAGGAGAAAGATTATCTGCTGCTTTATTTATAGCATTCTGCTCTTACATCCTGCTGAGTTCATCATCAGTCAGAACGCCCATGAATGTTCCGTTCACAAGAGCGTTATGATCCAGAAAGCTTAATCCGCTCCCGAATGTGACCATGTTGAGCAGAGTTTGTGTGACAAAATCCTTGGCACATTTAAACGCCTTATCCGGTTCATATCCCTTTGCGAGATTAACGGCCACTGCACAGGCTATGGTATTTCCCGCATCATGCAGATTTGCGTCCCGGATGATCATTCCGGGGAACCATTTATAATACCCGTCCCGGAAGAAAAGATCAGCCGCGTCTCCCGCGATCCTCCCGCATTTTGTAGCTACGGTGCATCCATATTTCTCGCTGAGAGCCTTTGAAGCGTCAATGACATTTTCTTTTGTCGAGATCGTTTTTGAACTGAAGTACTCCAGTTCGCTTATGTCAGGAGTGAGAAAATCTGCCAGCGGCAGTAACTCATCTTTTACTGCCCGGAATACTTCCCTCGGAACAAGGTCTTTTCCTTCCGGCGAGATCAGGATCGGATTGAGAACTATGTTGATCAGATCATTCTCCCTTATGACTTCTGCCACAGTCCTTACTGTATCCACATCGGAAAGCATGCCGATCTTTACCGCATTGGGTTTTGCATTATTAATGCATGCTTCAAGCTGTTCCCTGACAAGATCAGCCGGAATACTCATGACGCGTCCGCTGCGCTCCCTGTCAAATACAGTTATGGCGGTAACCGCACTCGTGCCATAGCAGCCGTTTACAAGGATCGTCTTCATGTCAGCCTGTATGCCGGAACCTGAACATACATCAGTTCCTCCAATTGTTAATATGGTCTTCATAACAGATTCACCTCTCTTACCCTGCAGCATGAAACCATGTGGCCGGGCTCTATCTCTTCAAGCTGCTGCGGTTGGTCGCATATACCGGGCTTGTAATACATGCATCTGTTGGCAAATCTGCATCCCGGAGCCGGATCGATCGGGGATGTGATCTCGCCTTTTGTTATTATCCTCTTTGATTTATCGTGTATGTCAGTAGTGGGTATCGCGCTCAGCAGCACTTTTGTATAAGGGTGCGTGGGGTTCTCAAAGATCCTCTTTGAACCGCATATCTCAATAACCTGCACAAGGTACATTACACAGATCTCATCCGCAAGATGTTTAACTACCGACATGTCATGCGTAACGAACAGATATGTAAGATTCCTCTGTTCCTGCAGATCCTGAAGGAGGTTGAGGATCTGGGCCTGAATGGAAACATCCAGCGCTGATACCGGCTCGTCGCATACAATAAATTCCGGGCTCATGGCAAGTGCTCTTGCTATTCCCACCCTCTGGCGTCTTCCGCCGTCAAGCTCGTGCGGATACGCCCTTCTCATACGGTTGTCCACGCCTACAAGGTTCATCAGCTCATCGACGCGGTCATTCATTTCAGCCTTGCTGTAATGTTTGGAGAGCATCATCGGCTCGCGGATCGTTGCTTCGATCGTGCGCCTCGGATCAAGCGATGAATTCGGGTCCTGGAAGATGATCTGCATCTTATGGCGCAGCCTGCTCAGGTCTTTCCTGCCCACATGTGTTATGTCATGTCCATTGAACATTATCTGACCTGAAGTGCTCTCAAGAAGATGGATGAGAGTCCTTCCGAGTGTTGATTTTCCACATCCGGATTCACCGACAACTCCCATTGTGGATCCGCGTCTGATCTTAAGGTTTACATCATCAACAGCATGCAGCTGTCCTCTCGGAGTACTGAAATACTTTCTGAGATTGACTGCTTCAACAAGTATCTCGCTTGCAGCAGGATTCTTTCCGCGCTCTCCTTTGGGAATATTGTGTTTTCTTTCATTCGCGGTCATCTTCAGTCCTCCTTTCCAAGATCATTTTCCCCGATAGTGCACTCAGCCTTGCCGGCATACATATGGCATCTTATCTGATGTCCGTCTGCCATGACATATGTATTCATGGTGCCTTTAGTACATTCCTCTGTTGCATGAGGGCAGCGGGGAGCAAACTTGCAGCCCGTAGGCAGATGCGTGGGATCAGGCGGCGCTCCGTGTATGGGAGAGAGCCTGTCTACATCTGTGGTAAGGCTTGGTATCGCAGCAAATAGTCCGGTGGTATACGGGTGCATCGGATTTTCAAATATCTGTTCCAGTGTGCCGTATTCAATTATCTCACCGGCATAAACTACTCCGACTGTATTGCAGCATTTCGCAACTATTCCGAAATCATGGGTGATAAGGATCATTGCGGTATTCTTTTTCTTCTGGAGGTCAGAGATCATCTCAAGAACCTGAGCCTGGATCGTAACATCCAGCGCACTTGTAGGCTCATCAGCGATCAGGAGGTCCGGGTTGCATGCAAGAGCCATTGCGATGACGACCCTCTGCTTCATTCCGCCTGAGAACTGATGAGGATACTCATTAAAACGGTCCTCGGATATTCCGACCAGGCGGAACATTTCCCTGGCTTTCTCCTCCGCTTCCTTTTTAGAAACGTCCTCATGATAACGTACCGCTTCCGCCACCTGCCAGCCGACTTTTTTCACCGGATTCAGAGCTGTCATCGGATCCTGGAATATCATCGAAATGCGCCCGCCGCGGATATTCCTCATCTCCTCTTCAGATATCTTGTATATGTCTGTCCCGTCAAGAGTGACAGATCCGGAAGTTATCTTTGCCGGAGGCATCGGAAGGATCCTGAGTATCGTCTTTGCTATCGTTGTCTTTCCTGCGCCAGTCTCGCCTACAAGTCCTATGGTCTGGCCATAATCCAGTTTAAATGAAACATTGTTAACGGCTTCAACCGTTTCGTCTTTTGTTATGTATTTGACACTTATGTTATCAACCGTCAGAAGGCGTCCCTGTTTTCTTTCATTTTCGTTCATTTCAGTGCCTCCTACTTTCTGAGTCTCGGGTCAAGTGAATCCCTGAGACCATCGCCTACAAAGTTGAATGCCAGAACGACAAGTGCGACAAATATACCCGGGATAATGATCGTGTGCGGTGCCAGACGCCATGTTTCTTTAGCCAGTGAGATCATCGCTCCCCACTCCGGAACCGGCTCCTGTATTCCGAGTCCCAGGAATGAAAGACCGGCAGAGTTCATGATCTTCATGCCGACACCGATCGAGAAACTGACGATGACAGACGATAAGCTGTTAGGCAGCATGTGCACCATCAGGATACGCACCTTCGAGCAGTTTATGGCCTTTGATGCTTCTATGAACTCCTAAATTGAGCGCACAAATCCGGACCACCTTATAAAAAGCGGTCCGGATTTTGACCTGTAAGATATTTAAACTGTGTCAGCTGCGGATCACTGGATAACGAAAGAGTTAAACAGAGGTCCGAAGAACGGAATGGTTGTTCCTGCTACGATGCTGTCCTTGCCGATAAGTGTCTTATCGCAGTAATACAGTCCATAGATGTAAACATTATCAGTAATGTAATCAAAGAGTTCCTGTACTGCTTCAGGTGAATCGGTCTTCTGGTTGCCAACTGCTTCGAAGAGCTGCTGAAGCTTATCATCTGGTACCATTACACGTGAGAGTCCGTTTCCGTATGTCTTGTTGTTAAGCTCTTTAACAGATGTGTATACATAGCTGTCACCGCTTGTTGCGCCGAGAAGCTCGATGTCATAAGTCGGATTATCTGATACGCGGACTGTACGGTATGTGGACATGTCGGGTGTATCAAGCTTGGCATTGATGCCGATAGCCGAAAGGTTGTTCAGGATCTCCTGTGCGCATCCGGAAACAGTTGTCCTCGGAAGAACAAGGATGGTAAGTTCTGATCCGTCGTAGTTGGACTCGTCAAGGAACTTCTTGGCCTGCTCCTGGTCGTAAGCGAAATCCATGATGCTGGCGCCTTCTTTATATCCGAAATAGTCCGGATAGTTGAACTCTTCGCCTGAATCTGAGAGATTGGGGTTGGTAGGTGCTGAGCACATCTTGCCGTAATCACCGTAAACAGTGTAAGCGCATCCGGCTGCATCGATCGCGTAGCAGATAGCCTTACGGAGATTGATGTCTGAGCACTGGCTTGTTTCAGCACAGTTGAACATAAGATGTACAAAAGCGTTGTTCTCGCCGGTCATCTTGATGTATCCGGGATTTACTTCCTCACCGGTCATAAAGAATGAAAGGCCGTTTACTTCAAGATCTGATGTGAAATCGATCTCTCCTGCCTGAAGGGCAGCTGCAAGTGTAGCTGTGTCAGCATAAACCTTGCATGTGATCTTCTTTAGGTAGTTGCTGTTTCTTTCTGTAAGATACTGCTCATCTTTCTGCCAGTAGTCGTCACGTCTGACAAATACATATGAAGAGCCGGCGATGGAATTGTCAGCGTCAAGAGCGTATCCGCCTGTACCGATCGGATAAGTAGCCATCTGGTCAGGGCTTGAGTTGTAGCCTGCTTCAGTGACCATTGAAACACGTGTGAAGATATCAGACATCTGACCTGTTGTCTCAGGATCAAGTGTGATCTCAAATGTAAGATCATCAACTGCCTTATAGTCTGCGATAGTTGTCCAAAGGTCAGACTGTGTAGGCTGAGTCTTGAGCTGGTCGATCGAGAATACAACGTCTGAAGCTGTGAAAGGATTCCCCTGATTGTCAGTGATCCCTTCAAACAGCGTTACGGTATACTTGCCGTTGCCGTCATCTGTGTATTCCTTACCCATGAGAGGCTGGATCTCGCCATTCTTATCTTTAAAGAAAAGTGTCTCATAGCAGAGAAGCTTTTTCATTGCAACACCAGAGCTGGAAGCACCGAACTGGTTCATGGATCCGATGTCTGCGCTGACGCCGACGATGATCTCTGAATCATAGTTGATCTCATACTCAGGTTCTGCTTCTGTTGTTTCTTCTGCTGCGGTTGTTTCCTCACCACTCTCCGCTGCCTGAGTAGTTTCAGTATCAGCAGGTGCTGCGGTAGTTGCTGTTGTCTGGCTGTTTCCGCCTCCGCATGCTGCAAGCATGGCTGCTGCCATGACAACTGCAAGGATCATTGCTATTACCTTCTTCATTTTTACCTCCTTTTAAGGGTATTTATTAATCCCTTTTACTTAGCGGTATTTTTTCATTTGGTTTTTTTAAGAGCAATTCGATTTTTCTTTTGATTGTTTCCAAAAATGACATAATAAAAAAAGCCTGAATTTTCAGGCTTTTTTGACTGTTTCAGCATAAATGGGACACTGCCGGTTTCGGAACGAATCACGAATTGTGACGTAAAAATGTCATTTTTACGGCGACGGTCACGTTGTATGGACTGTGAAGAAAAACTCAGATCCGCTCTTCCCGTCGCTTTCAGCCCATATCTTTTCACCCATGCCGTTAAGTGACTCTCTTGCGATCGCAAGGCCCAGACCGTTTCCTCCGGGATTGTCAATATCTTTACCTTTGTAAAAACGTTCAAATATGAGAGGCAGATCCCTGCTGCTTATTCCGGGGCCGTCATCTTTTATGCATACGATGACGCATTTTCCCTTGACCGAACTTGAAACATCGATCCTGCTCTTTGCGAACTTAAGCGCATTATCCATGATTATCATGCACGCCTCTTTCAGATATGACACATTTGTCATAAGGATCGGGACATTGTAAAAATCATCTGCCACAACCAGCTTAAGTCCCCTAGTCCCGCACAAGCCCTCATATCTGTCCATGATCTGCTCAAAACATTCTTCCATCAGAACTTCTTCTTTGGAAAAATCTCTGGAGGCACTCTGGATCTCTGAAAGCTTCATTATGTCTATGACAAGACGCTCCAGCTTTTCCGACTCATCATATATCTGACGGCAGTACTGTTTCTGTTTTTCGGGATCCTCGATAATGCCGTCGCTCAAAGCCTCCGCCATAGCCTTTGTAGCAGTGATCGGTGTCTTTAGCGAATGAGCAACATTTGCCACATAATTCTGCTTTACAGTATTTATTTCCTCCTGCCGCTTCTGTCTGGACTTATAGCTGATATAAAGCACAAGAGCCGTCGTCCATATCACTATAAACAGAACCATAAATACCAGGATAGTTGTTGCAATGGTGCTGTTCCTTTTATACATGTATACAGCGCCTGTTATTTTCCCATCTGTATATAAAGGCGCTCCGGAAACTGTATATACAAACAGTTCTCCCAATTCATTTGTTGTTATCCTCAGATGCGATACGCTTTCACCGGAAAGTGTCTCGTCCAGGTACTGCCTGGCCAGTTTCAGGTACCACGAGTCCGGCCAAAAGTTTTCATTAAAATCGGCAGTTTCAACTGAAATAAAGAAATCTGACTTATTGCCGTCTCTGTCCACGACAAGGGTTCTTACAGCACCGGTATCGTAATTGGAGATCCCTGCCTCACTGAACCGCTGTCCGAGCTCGGTGACTTTTTCCTTTGCCCTCTGCCTGCCGCTGAGGTTTGGAACAATGAAAAGAAGTCCGCAGCCGATCACCAGACCTGCCACCAGGGCTGCCATCATCAAAGCTATTATTCCTTTGGAACTGCGGTTCTTAATCTTGTTTTTCAATCTTGTATCCTTTTCCGTAAACTGAGGAAAGCTTAAAATCCGCATTTTCGCCGGTGATCTTTTTACGGATGCGCTTTATTATGGTGTCAACAACACGGCTGTCACCATCATGACCGTTTTTCCAGACCGCATTTAATATCTGTTCACGGGACTGGATCGTACCCTGGTTTTCGATCAGGAAGCTGAGAACCTGGATCTCTTTATTCGTCATTTCCGTCCTCTTCCCATTGATACTTATAAGATTCGCCTCCGGAAAGACCTGAAGCTGTCCGATCGAAATGCAGTCATCATTTTCTGATGTTCCCCTGCGCTCCAGGAGTTTCTTTATTCTTATGACAACTTCCCTGGCAGAAAACGGCTTGGTTACATAGTCATCGGCTCCGAGTTCAAGTCCCGCTACCCTGTCAGGCGCTGTTCCTCTTGCGCTGACGATTATGATCGGCACATCACTCTTTCCCCTGATCCTCTGACAGACTTCAAAACCGTTGATACCCGGAAGCATTATATCAAGGAGCACCAGATCGATGTGCCTTTCAAACACTGTCCTGAGCGCATTTTCCCCATCACCGGCAGACACTACGTCGAATCCTTCTTTTTCAAGGTATTCCCTCAAAATGTCCTGAACTATCAGATTGTCTTCGCATATAAGAATCGTTTTTGCGCCCATTGCTTTGCCTCCGGAAACAATTAATGTGATTATAATACAAGCAATCTTATTTTAGTTATTTAACTTTTTTCTTAAAGAGTGTTATATTATGCATATGGTAAAAGATTTTAAGGACATAAGAGAATTTATCTGTCTTGCGGAAGTCTGCAACTATCAGGAGGCTGCTGATCTTCTGTATATTTCCGCGTCTTCCCTGTCCAAACACATAATGGCACTGGAAGATGTTCTGGGTGTCCCGCTGTTTGACAGGTCCACCCGCAGGGTCAGTCTCACAAAATACGGAGAGACTTTCTACAAATATGCCCAGCAGATGATCAAAGTCTATGATGAATGCAACAATGCCCTTAATGAGTTAAGGGTTGATTCGGAGCACCATCTTTCTGTCGGATTTCTATCAAGGCTTGAACAGTGCGGCATAGTAGAGATACTTTCGGATTTCCTTAATGCAACTCCCGGAAGTTCTATTGATACAATAGCTACCAACAGCCCCCTTGAAACTCTGAAGGAACAGAAATGCCAGTTTATCTTTGACGTCACACCTGCCTCTGAAGACAGTGAATTTGAAAGCATTCTTTTTAAAACAGACTGTCTTGTTGCTGTCCTTCCCCGGAATCATGCACTCGCAGGCATGAAGAAGATCCGTCTTGAGCAGCTTGCCGGCGAACGCTTCATAACCCATAATAACAGCGCATCTGACCCTGCAGACATCAACTGCAGACAGATATGCGAAGATGCAGGATTTGTGCCAAACATCGTCATGTCTACCAGCTACACATCAACCATCGTCAAGCTGGTACGCCAGGGCAACGGTATCTCTCTGCTCAACAGGATGAACATCCCAGCTGCAATACTGCCTACTGTTTCCACTGTTGAGATCGAGCCCAAAGTTCCCTATTCCATATATCTGATCTACTCCAAAAAGCAGAGACTTTATTCTGTCGGCAGGAAATTCCTTGAGTTCATCAACTCACTCTGCCAGTCTTGATCTACCCCTTTTAATCTACGGGAAATGATTATTTCGGTTTTGGAAATAATCTCCGCTATAATCGATTTGCTCCTTAACACCTGTTATGCAACAATGTCATCAACAGGATATTAAACGTCACTAAAAGGAGGCAAATTTATGATAGTTGATAACAATATGCATTGGATGCCCGAAGGCATGTTTGACGATGAAGACCTCTTGGAAGAGGTCATGCGGATCCCGAACAGAAATGAGGATCTTGCCTGCTACCTTACAAATATTCCCGGTTCAGATGCGAAACAGGTTGTAGTTGAGCAGCCTGTCGGATATCAGAACCTGAACTACACCGATCTTGATGTTAACTTCGTAAAGCGTGTTGAGATGCTTGACGAGATCGGCATCGACATGGGCGTTCTCCGTATCCCCTGCCTTGAAGAGTGGATGACGCTTGAAGAGTGCAAGAGAATGAACGACCGCATGCACGAGACAGTAATGCGCTACCCCGGCAGATTCGCACCGCTCGCAATGGTAACCCCTTGGGGTGACAGAGATTCCCTTAAGGAACTTGAGCGCTGTGTTAAAGAGCTTGGCTGTGTCGGCGTTGAGATGGCTGCTCATTACGGATCAAAGCACATGGATGAGGAATGCTTCAGACCTCACATGCGCAAGATCGCTGAACTTGGTGTTCCGATCGTTGTCCATCATACTCCCATCCCTGCTGCTTACCAGAGCATTTACCAGAAGGATAAAACACGCCGTCTCCTCGGAAGATGCTTTGCCCAGATGACATGCATCACAAGAAACATCTTCTCTGATCTGTTTGAAGAGCTCCCTGATCTTAAGATCGTTCACAGCTACATGGGCGGCGGATTCTTCTCATTTGTTGACATGATGAACGTAGGAGCTCATACAACCGGCAAGTACAAAGAGGAAATGCAGCGTGTCCGTGATCCCAGAATGGGCGCACACTTTGACAAGGTTGTTAAAGAGAACATCTTCCTTGACATGTGCCATGCTACACCTTGGGGCAAGAACACAATGGAATTTGCAATCCGCGCTATGGGTGCAGACCACATCCTCTACGGATCATCAATGCCGATCAAGAAAGAATGGGCATATGAGGGACCTAACTTTATCAGAAGCCTGGATATCACCGATGAAGAAAAATCACTTGTACTTGGTGACAACGCTGACAGATTGTTCGGCCTGACCAAGTTCGTCAATGAGACTCTTCCCGGAATGAAATAAAAGGAGGAATGAAATGGCCAAATTTGAACCGGCTCCTCTGAGCCCCGATCCTTTTTACGAAAAGAAATTCAAATTCCCTCTTCTTGAGCAGATTGAAGAATATGCCGAGGAAAACGACTGCAGCATCCTTAAAGCCAGCAAGGTTGTAGTTCCCCGCTATGCAATGGATCTTCCCTGGAGAGACCAGGAATTATTCGACAGCGCCCTTCAGTGGCAGCTCGATGACCTCGCTGAAAACGCTCCTCATTCTCTGCTCCGCCAGATAGAGGATAAACCTCAGGGAAAAAGGGAAGGAGGAAAACACTAATGTCAAACTGGAAAGATAATATGCAGGAATTAACATGCGATGTCGTCATCGTCGGTGCCGGCCCTGCGGGCTGCTGCGCAGCTCTTGAAGCACGTGAGCACGGACATGACGTAATAATACTTGACAAAGCTGATATCAAATGGTCCGGTTCTGCCGGAAGAGGCATAGACCTTATCCACTCACTCGGCACTCTGCCCGATGTTGATACAGCCATCAAGTCTTCACAGATATCATATGAGCGCTACTACAGAGAGCCCGATCTTGCAAATGAGAACGTGATCTTCAGATTATGGGAGCGCGAAGAGTGGGCACTTGAAAAGCTCATGAAGTTCTACAACCTTAAGTGGTATGACGGGAAAATGCTCTGGGCAGGCACCGGCGGTGCATATGCAGGCAAATCCATCCGTTTCAACGGACTTGATCTCAAGCCTCAGCTTGCAGCCCAGGTCAAGAAAAGCGGCGCAAGGATAATGAACCGTACCATGATGGTCGATGTCCTTACAAAGGACGGCAAGGCTGTCGGCGTTACCGCTGTCGGAACTCGTAAGGCTGACATCTACATCATCAAGGCTAAGGCTGTTGTACTGGCAACAGGTTCCATCTGCCGCCACTTCAACCCTGAGATGCCCACCCATACCTACAAGATGAAGTACCATCACTGCCCTTCCGCTATCACCGGTGACTATGTAGCCGCATGGCGTGTTGGCGCGGAGCTGTGCAACATGGACATGAACGAAGGTTCCGTTCCGCACATGGATTACACCTGCATCACAAGAGGCTGCCTGATAGGCGTCCGTCCTCTTAAGATCAAGGAATATACCTGTGACGGTGAGGATCTTTATACAAAGAACCCCAACGAGCTTTCCAAGAAGATGTTCAGGACCCTCGACGAAATGGGCAAAACACCTATTTACAGAGGCTTTGACCACATCCCGGATGAAATGCTTAAGGAACTTGAGGTTAACTACATTGATGAAGGTTTCGTAAACCTTAAGATGTGCGGTGAACACGGATTTGATCCCAAGTACCATCGTTTTGAAGTTCCCCGCGACAAGCCGTACCCGCCTGACGCTTCAGCAGTTCAGATGCCCGGTCTTGCAGTAGACGAAAACTTCATGACAACTGTTCCCGGCATATTTGCCATCGGTGACACTGTATCATGTGTCGGCGCAGTAATGAGCGCTGTTGTTACAGGCTATACAGTTGGTGACCTCATGGGAACATATCTTGACAGCGTGACCGGCGAGATTGAGATCGATGAAGCCCAGGCTGAAGAGTCGGTCAACATCATCAAGGCTCCTCTTGAGATGGATCCTGAGCTTGGCGTAACTCCTTCAGAATATGAATGCGCGATCCGCGAATATGACGAAAGATACATCGGTATCTTCAAGTCAAAAGGCAAACTTGCTGCAGGCCTTCGCCGCCTTGCATCTCTCAAGAAGGAATTCAGCTCCAAGCTGTATGCTTCAAACGCTCATTATCTTATGAGAGCACTTGAGGCAAGGGATGTTGCTGACATGGCTGAGATAATGATGACTGCTGACATGGCAAGAGAAGAAACCAGAGGATTTTTCAACCGTGCCGATTTCCAGCAGACCGATCCCGAGCGCACCGGCAAGCTTACTTATATCAAAAACGTCGACGGCAAGCCTGTTGCTGAGATCAAAGCTGCTCCGAAGCTCAAGGAAGAGTTCAGGAACATGCCTAAACTGAGAGTCCTGTTTGATGAAAACGGCGATCCCGTTGCGGATGCAGATGTATTATAAGAAGGAGGTAAAAGCGAATGTCTATCAGAATTGATCATGAAAAATGTATCGGTTGCAAGACCTGTTACAACGATTGTCCAATGGACGTTTTTACCTGCGATGATGCCCCGGGAAGCAAGCCGCAAGTAACATATGCGGAAGAGTGCTGGCATTGCGGTATCTGCTGGATGGATTGCCCTAAGAGAGCCATCGATCTTACGACACCCGCTTCGTTTTGGTAAAGCGATAAGAAATTTCAACAATTTCTTTTTCATCTTAGGCGCGGCTTTTAAGCCGCGCCTTCCTCTTTTTTATAATAAGTAAAATGTATTTGTTCACAAATTTTATATCTTATGTTATTATAACCGTTAGTTTTTTCGCTAAAGGAGTTTTACATAGGCATGAAAAAGCTTAAAAAGAACCGTATTTTTAGCTTTGCCGTTATTTGTGCTACATATATAATCGCAATCCTGGTCGGTATTTTGATCGCAAGAGCCATGACCGGCAAGTTCTGGGTCAGGTTTTTAGTTGCAGACCTGGTTGCGACTGTTATCGTATTCATTTTCAGTACGATCTTTTCAAATGTATCTGTTTACGATCCGTACTGGAGTGTGATACCGGTCATTACGGTATTTGTACTGACTTTCAGCTCCAAGTTCAATTTTTTAAGGCTCCTGCTCCTTGTAGCATTGACAGCGTGGGGAGCCCGCCTTACAGGCAACTGGGCACTGAGGTTTAAAAGCCTGAAATATGAGGATTGGCGCTACAAAACCATGCGTCGCAGCACCGGTGGAGGTCTGCCATTCCATTTTATCAGCTTTTTAGGATTTCATCTATTCCCTACCCTTGTGGTATTCATGTGCATGCTCCCTGTTACCGCTGCATTTTCAACAGATGCATCCTTCTCCCCGTTCAGCATCATATTCTTTCTGCTTGCGCTTGGTGCTGTTGCGATAGAAGCATATGCTGACTACCACATGAATCTTTTCAAGAAGGACCTTGCGGACGGATACGTATCAGGCTGCTGCAGATACGGTCTTTGGAGAAATTCAAGACATCCCAATTACTTTGGCGAGATATCGTTCTGGTGGGCCATATACTTTATGATGCTTATAACGATCCCCTCACAGTGGTACCTGTTCTTTGGGGCTCTCATAAATACACTTATGTTCTTTTTCGTGAGCATTCCGCTTGCTGAATCCAGACTGGCAAGAAAAGGCGGGTATAGAAGATACAAACGGCAGACACACTTACTCCTGCCCATACCAAAATTAAGATAAGATATTTACTTGAAAGAAGGTTACATAAATGGAAAGAACTGAGATCATCAAATTATTCCGTGAAACACCGGCTGACGGAGCAACCGTTACCGTCATGGGCTGGGTAAGGACTGCAAGAGAATCCAAGACTGTCGGCTTCCTTGAGCTGAATGACGGAAGCTGCTTTGGCAACCTGCAGGTCATCATTGACGCTGATAAGTTCGAAAACTTCAAGGAGCTTGCAAATCTTGGAGTCAGCACTTCCGTGATCGTCGAAGGTAAGGTTGTGCTCACACCGGATGCCAAGCAGCCACTCGAGATTCACGCGGACAAGATCACTATTGAAGGAACCTGCGAAGCAGATTACCCTCTTCAGAAGAAACGTCATACTCTTGAGTTCCTTCGTACCATTCCTCATCTGCGTGCTCGTTCAAACACATATAATGCAGTATTCCGTGTAAGAAGCACTGCTGCCTATGCCATCCATAAATTCTTCAACGAGAACGGATTTGTATATGTACATACTCCGCTCATCACAGGAAGCGACTGTGAAGGCGCAGGCGAGATGTTCAGGGTCACAACTCTTGATCCTAAGAACCCTCCGCTTACTGAAGACGGCGAAGTGGATTTCTCACAGGACTTCTTCGGATGCGAGACCAACCTGACAGTTTCCGGTCAGCTCGAAGGCGAAACATTTGCCTGCGCTTTCGGAAAGATCTATACTTTTGGTCCCACTTTCCGTGCTGAAAACTCCAACACTCCCCGCCATGCGGCTGAGTTCTGGATGATCGAGCCTGAGATTGCCTTTGCAGATCTTATCGATGACATGGAACTGGCAGAAGCCATGGTCAAATACGTTGTAGGCTATGTCCTTGAGCACTGCCCTGACGAGATCAACTTCTTCAACAGCTTTATCGACAAAGGTCTTAAGGACAGGCTCACAAATGTTGCCACTTCTGATTTCGGCCGCATAAGCTACACAGAGGCTGTTGAGATACTTGAAAAGCACAACAGTGAATTCGAGTATCCTGCTTTCTGGGGATGCGACCTTCAGACCGAGCATGAGAGATATCTTACAGAAAAGATCTTCGGAAAGCCCGTATTTGTTTACGATTATCCGAAGGAGATCAAAGCATTCTACATGCGCGCAAATGAAGACGGCAAGACTGTTGCCGCTGCTGACATGCTCGTTCCCGGCATTGGTGAGCTTATCGGCGGAAGCCAGCGTGAAGAGAGAAAAGACCTCCTAGAAGCAAGGATCAACGAACTCGGACTTAAGATGGAAGATTACAAGAACTACATGGATCTTCGCCGCTACGGCACAGTAAGACATGCCGGATTCGGTCTTGGATTTGAGCGTCTCATCATGTACCTTACAGGCATGAGCAACATCCGCGACGTTGAGCTCTACCCCAGATGCGCAGGAAAGCTTGTCTGACGCGTGCTTTCTGCTTATTGCGGTGATGCCCTTATTGGGATTTATCAAGATGATGAGCCTCCAATCTAAGTGTTTTTCGAGATTTTTCCCCAGAAGCACCTAGATTGGAGGCTTTTTTACCTCTATTCTCAGTGTTTTTATAACAAAACCACCTCCAATCTCGTTTCTTTTAGAAAAAATTATCTAAAAGTGCTGAGATTAGAGGTGGCAAGTTCATTTGCTCAATTCAGCGTTCCGTCTTGTAAGGATACAGCCTTTATTTTACCAATACTACATCATCATCCGGGTTAGGTGTCGCAGGCATATCCCAGCCGTGATGATCTGTATGAAGAAGTTTGTGCGAGAGATGTCCGCAAGGCTCCTTCAGATAATCTTCATACAGAGCGATGACGTCAGGATTTTCATGAGAGAACCTGAGCTTGTTCGCCTGATCATAATTGTAAAGGATCTTTGACCTGTCCGCCGCCCTTTCTTCATTGTAATGGATAGGCTGTCCGCCTCCTCCTGCACATCCGCCCGGGCAGGCCATTACTTCCACGAAATGATAGAAGACTTCGCCCTTGCGGATCGCACGGATCAGTTTTCTTGTATTTCCAAGTCCGCTTACAACTGCAGCCTTTACCTTGATACCGGCTACATCATATTCTGCCTCAACCCAAGGCTGATCTGTTCCGGTAGCTCTTACTGCCTTGAATGTCTCATCCGCATTCGGATTTTCTCCTGTCATGACATAGTAGCAGGTACGCAGAGCTGCCTCCATTACACCGCCTGTAGCACCGAAAATTACGGCTGCGCCGGTACCGGTTCCGAGAGGTGAATCGAAATCTTCCTCAGGAATAGTGGTAACATCCAGCTGTGTAGCCTTGAAAATACGGCACATCTCACGTGTAGTGATGGAAAGATCCACATCCTTAACGCCTTCTGCAGCATCATTTATGTTTGGGATCTCACATTCAGCTTTCTTAGCTGTACAAGGCATTACTGATATACAGTAAATGTCTTCGGGTGCAACACCGATCTTGTACGCAAAGTATGACTTTGTTATGGCTCCAAACATCTGCTGGGGTGACTTTGCTGTAGAGAGCTGGTCTACCATGTCAGGATACTGGCTCTTTAAGAATCTTACCCAGCCGGGGCAGCATGATGTGAACATGGGCCATTTATATTTCTCGGGTTCTTTCATGCGGCCGAGGAACTCTGTGCCCTCTTCCATGATCGTCAGGTCTGCAGAGAAGTTTGTGTCAAATACATAGTCAAAACCAACCCTTCGCAGAGCTGCTGCAAGACGCCTCTCTGTTGCGATCTCAGGCGGAAGCCCGAACTCTTCGCCCCATCCTGCACGTACTGCGGGAGCGATCTGTACTACCGTTACCTTGTGGGAGTCTCTGCTCTTGACCATGCCTTTTCTGCCGATAACCTTATCAGTGTCATCACGTGCATGAAGCGCGTTGCAGGGACAATGTGTGATACACTGTCCGCAAAGAGCGCAGTCAGCATATTTAAATTCTCTGTTTCCGCTTACGCCTATGGTAGTATGCGGTCCGCTTCCGATCATGTCCCATATATTAAGTGACTGGATCTTTTCACAGACAGCTACGCAGCGGTAGCAGCGGATACATTTGTCTTCGTCACGGATAAGCGGAGATGTCTGATCCCACTCGTTCTCGGGAAGACCTGTTCTGTAGCGTTCCTTATCGCCAACTGTATATATTGCTGACAGCCTTTGCAGCTCACAGTTGCCGTTCCTCTCGCATGAGGGACAGTTGACATTATGCTGTGATAATAACAGCTGCAGATTTGTTCTTCTTGCTTCACGTACGATCGGATTGTTGGTATGGATGACCATGCCTTCCTGGCAGACTGTGTTGCAGGCAGCATGCAGTCTTTCTATGCCTTCGATCTGTACAACGCAGATCCTGCAGGCGCCGATCTCATTGCAGTCCTTCATGAAGCATAAAGTAGGGATCTTCATTCCTGCAGAAGCTGCAGCTTCGAGTATGGTTGTGCCCTCTTCTACTTGGAGGGGTATTCCGTTTATATTAATGTTTACCATTCCAGATCTCGCCCTCCTTTAAAGATTCCACATCCGAAGTGATCGCATCTGAGACATCTTGATGCCTCCTGACTCAGCTCATTATCGGACATTGCATATTCCATAAGATTGAAATCTTTCGCCCTTGCTGCGGGTTCACGCTCTTTCATGTTGATCCTTCCGCAGAACGGCATTTCAGTAAGAACAGGCTCAGGGATATCCACATCAAGTCTGATCTTGTGATTGAATCCAAGGTAATTGTCGATATTTGCCGCTGCAACCTTGCCTGCAGCAATAGCACGTATGGCAGTCTTAGGTCCGGTCACGCAGTCACCGCCTGCAAATACGCCGGGAGCGTCTTCAACTGCGGTCCAGGTTTCGGCTTTTATGACGCCTTTTACAACAGGAAGGCCGGCTGCTTCAAGTCTTGAATAATCAAGGCCCTGACCTACTGCAACAAGTACGATATCGCACGGTATGCGTACATCTTCCTTGCCGGCGCCCGTAGCGCCTACGCGGTTATCCTTAATAAGGCTCGGCATCATCGGTTTGACCCAGAGAGCTGCTACTTTTCCTTCATCGTTTGTTTCAATACGAACAGGTGAATGCAGATCCATCATGATCGCGCCTTCTTCTGTAGCACCGTCTACTTCGGCGCGCAGCGCAGTCATGTCTTCTTTTCTTCTTCTGTAAACGATACGGACTTCGTCAGCGCCGCATCTTATGGCAGATCTGGTGCAGTCCATGGCAACATTTCCGCCGCCTATGACACAGACCTTTTTCCCGGTAAAGTCAGGGATGTTGTCATCTCCGATCTTTCCGAGGTATTCTACAGCGCTCATGACACCTTCAGCTTCTTCGCCTTCAATACCAACCTTTTTATCCTGGTGGGCGCCTATTGCGATGTAAACCGCATCATATTCCTTGCGGAGAACATCCATTGTCAGATCGCCGTCACCAATCCTGGTTTCCATGACAGTCTTTACACCTGTAGAAAGAATGCAGTCGATATCCTCCTGCAGTCTCTCTCTTGGAAGTC
>SVDE01000136.1 GCA_015057955.1 Lachnospiraceae bacterium
TTGGCGTCATTTTTTTGCTGATTTTTGTTCTCAAAATTTCGGCAAAATCGCCGGAACCCATGCCCTACAAGGCTTCTTCGAGGGGCTCCCATTTTGAGAACAATGCCCTAAACGTAATCATGATCCCTCATAACCTCGCTGCATTCAGAGCACTTTCCATCAATCTGATCCTCTCGTCCTCAGTTTTTCTGTCGTAATGATAGCTCTGTATAGCACATAATCAACTTTTATTCTCTGATTTTTGTGCTGTTGATTTGTCTGACCGTTTAAATTTAAGATTTTATAAAATAAACGGTTTGCAAATCAACCTGTCACTCTTTATTTCCGTTTATTTTTAACATATCAAAAAATAAACGGTTAAAATCACTCCAAAGTAACCATTCTTAAAACATTGACATAGTCTCCCGTCTGCAATTTTGACAAATATGCACGAAAATAACCGTTTTATTTTTGAAAATCATCAAAATAAACGGTTAATTTCAAAATTCTTCATTTTTAAGACCGTTTAAATTTGCAATTTCAAAAAATAAACGGTCGCTACACATAAAAACATCGCCATAGTCAAAAAAACACAAATCACCCCGGCACACCAAGTGCCGGGGCAAACAATCTACATCCCTTTGAATACTAATATTTTAACAGAGCTGCCGGAACGATAAACATCCTGCCGCTGCTTTGGATTCGGCGCAGGCCTGCCCGCCGGAAGTGATCCCTACTTATTCTTCCATTATTTTTAATATTGAAAATACTTCAGCAATAATGCCGGTCCTGATGCAGCTCTCATCAGGATCAAACAGCGAGCTGTGTATCCCATAATGATCAGCAGTGCCAGGCCTGTGGCATCCTAATTTGAAATAACATCCTTTCAAAACCCGGAAAAAATATGCTAAGTCATCTCCGCCCATACTGGGCACAAGATTTATTCTGATGTTATTCTCTCCCAGGATATCTTTACAGGCCGCAAGCAACTTATGGGACAAATCTTTATCATTTGTTAAAGGAGGAAATGAATTTCCGTACTCTACGCTTACCGTACATCCATAACTTTCGGCAATATTATGCAGCATTGACCTGAACTCCTTAAGTATGAAGTTCATTATGGATGTATCCAAAGCTCTTATCGTTCCGGCGAGCTCTGTTTTGCCGCTTATTATGTTTTCAGAAGTGCCGCTATTAAAGGTTCCCACTGTGATCAGCGCGCTGTCTGTTGCTGAAAGGCGCCTGGTCAGTATGGTCTGTGCAGCCAGCACCATATTGCAGGCACAGGGAATTGTGTCTATCCCCATGTCCGGGTGCGCTCCATGGCATGTCTTTCCGAGCACAGTAACCTTGAAGTCCATGCATGATGCGTTCATGACGCCGGGACAAAACTCTAACATCCCGGAATCACATGAATCGGAAACATGGATGCCGATCATCTCCTTTACATCAATGTCGCTCAAAACCCCTTCCTTGATCATCGGTTCTGCTCCGCCGACGGTCTCTTCCTGCGGTTGAAAAATCAACCTTACAGAATAAGGAAGTTCATCTTTTATTTCATTCAGGACCATAGCAGTCCCGAGCAGCACTGCTGTATGGATATCATGCCCGCAGGCATGCATTACACCCGGATTTCGGGATCGGATCGGTGATTCGACAGCTTCGGTTATGGGAAGAGCATCGATATCCGCTCGTATGCCAACGGCTTTTGTGCGGTCTTTTCCGAAGATGGTTCCTGCCACGCCATACCCCGCAATTCCTGAGCGAGTCTCTATTCCGAGATCTTTCAGGGTCCTTTCTATCAAGGCAGACGTCTCCTTTTCTTCACACGAAAGTTCCGGGTGCATATGAAGATCATTTCTCAGCCGGACTGCCGCCGGATAAGCTTCATCTATTAATTTTAATATCTGCTCTTTGCTTGTTTTCATATTAAAACTCAAATCAATCATTCAAAAAACGCAGCGCAGACCTTACCATGATCTCAATACCATAGGGCATGCATTCCTCATCCGGCAAAAAACTGCTGCTGTGGAGCGGCGGACTGTTATCAATGTCTTTGCTGCACCCAAGGAAGTAAAAACATGACGGAACACTTCTGCTGTAATAAGCGAAATCTTCTCCCCCCATATTGGTTTTTCCCGGGTCAAGCACATTTTCTTTTCCCAGTGCAGCAGCTGCTTCAGATGATACCAGTTCATAAAGTTCAGCGTCATTTAAAGATGACGGAAGACCGCGCAGATATTCGACTTCTGCGCTTCCTCCTGAACCGGCGGCTATCCCTGCAGTTATTTCCCGTAGCAGCCTTTCCGCTTTTGAGCGGGTGCTGTCGCTGACAGTTCTGCAGGTTCCTTCCATAATGACGCGGTCTGCGATTATGTTATATCTTTCCCCGCCTTTTATTATGCCTATGGAGATGACTGCTTTCTCGTCCGCTCCCAGTCTGCGCGAAACTACAGTCTGTATCGCGCCGATTATCTGCCCTGCTATTACGATCGCATCTATGCCGCGCTCCGGTGCCATACCCGCATGACTTGCTTTTCCTCTGACTTCGATCCTGAACCGGTCTGATGCAGCGCTGGCTGAATGCTTATCCAGCCAGATTTTTCCGACAGGCACGTCCGGAAAGACATGCTGTCCCAAAACCGCATCCACCTTAGGATCTTCCAGGACACCGGCTTCGATCATTTCTTTTGCGCCGCTGTTCAGTGAGTCTTCCTCGGCCGGCTGGAAGATCAGCTTTACTGTACCGCTGAACTCATCTCTGAGCTCATTCAGGACCTTTGCCTCACCGAGGAGCATGGCGGCATGCACATCATGACCGCAGGCATGCATCAAGCCCGGTTTTTCCGAAGCAAAATCACATCCTGTTTTTTCTGTAAGCTCCAAAGCATCAAAATCCGCCCTCAGCGCTATGCAGCGTTGCCTCTCACCGCTGGGCTTTCTGCCGTCTATGCAGGCTGAAATGCCATAGCCTGATGCGCTTTTTACAGGTTCCAGTCCAATATTAACCAGGGCCTCTGCTATATACTCCGAAGCCGCCTTTTCATGGTGGCTCGGCTCCGGATGTCTGTGAAGCCATTTTCTGTATTCTGTTACTTCCGGAATTACTTCCGTTATTAACTTTTTTAAATCTTTCATGCCTTTTATAAAATATTTACAGAGACAAATCATTAAGTTCTCTGCATCTGTGGCAGGCAACAAAATGCCGGTCTTCATACTCCTTAAGCAAAGGAGTTCTTTCAAAGCATTTATCCACTGCGTACTCACATCTGGCTGCAAATCTGCATCCGGGGCTCGGATTGATCGGAGAAGTTATCTCACCTCTTATGATCTCCTTCTTTTTGTGTCTGTTCTGAATAGACGGTATGGCCGAAAGCAAAGCCTTGGTGTAGCAATGCATCGGTTTTTCAAAAAGATTGTCCGAAGGAGCCTTCTCCACCACCTGACCCAGATACATGACCATTATCTCGTCGGATATGTGTTTTACTACAGAAAGATCGTGAGTTATGAACATATAAGTGAATTTCTTTTCATCCTGTAGATCCATCAGGAGGTTAAGGATTTGAGCCTGAATGGATACATCCAGAGCCGATACGGGTTCATCGCAGACAATGAATTTTGGGTTTACGGAGATGGCACGCGCCACGCCGATCCTTTGTCTTCTTCCTCCGTCAAGCTCATGAGGATATGTATTATACAGTCTTCTGGACAGACCGACCGTATCCATCAGTTCCATTACTTTGTTTTCAAGTTCACGGTTATCTGAAACCAGTTTGTTTCTTATAAGGGGCTCCCCTATTATCTCACCTACGCTCATTCTCGGATCCAGAGACGCATAGGGATCCTGGAATATAAGCTGACAGTCCTTCCTTAAAGAACGCATTTCTTTTCTTGATAATTTGATTATGTTTTTATCTTCAAAAAACACTTCGCCCTTTGTAGCGTCTATCAGCCTGAGAAGCAGCCTTCCCAAGGTCGATTTTCCACATCCGGATTCTCCTACCACACCCAGAGTCTCGCCTCTTTTGATATCAAAGGAAACATTGTCAACAGCATGGAGAAATCCACGCGGCGTCTCAAAATATTTTCTTAATCCTTTGACCTGAATCAGTGTTTCATTATTCATTTCCAGCCTCCTAATTCAGTCTCTGATATGGCACTTTATCATGTGGGTGCCGTTAATGTAATAGGGTTCAGCCTCTTTGGTCTCGCAGATCTCTTTTTTACAGGTGCATCTCGGGCAGAAATTGCATCCTTCAGGCAGATCTGTCGGATCCGGCATCAGTCCCATAATAGGCGTCAGTCTGTCAGTCTTTTTGGTTACATCGGGAACCGAGCCCATCAGACCGATCGTGTAAGGATGTCTGGGGTTGTTGAACACTTCCTCAATTTCGCCGCTTTCGATGATCTCACCGGCGTACATGATGGCAACTTTGTCACAGGTCTCACCTACGATACCCAAATCATGAGTAATGAGTATCATCGAAGTACCCAGTTCATTACGCAGTTCTTTCATCATTTCAAGAACCTGAGCCTGTATGGTTACATCCAGAGCTGTAGTAGGTTCATCAGCGATTAGCAACTGAGGTCTGCACGCCAGTGCCATGGCGATAACTACCCTTTGCTTCATTCCTCCGGAGAACTGATGAGGAAACTCGTCCGCACGTTCTTTGGGGATGCCTACAAGTTCCAGCATCTCTCCGGTCTTGGCCGCCACTTCTTCCTTTTTACAGATATTATGGGTTATCAGAACTTCCGATATCTGCTTTCCTACTGTCATGGTAGGATTCAGGGAAGTCATGGGATCCTGATATATCATGGAGATCCTGCGTCCGCGGATCTTGTCCATTTCTTTATCTTTGAGTTCCAGAAGATCCTGACCTTCGAATATGATCTGTCCTCCCTTGACCTGTCCGGCAGGAGTCGGAAGCAGTCCCATGACGGACAGCGCCGTAGTGGTCTTGCCCGCTCCGGTCTCTCCTACCAATCCCATGGTTTCGCCTTTTTTCAGGCTGAAGGAAATGCCGTTGACAGCATTGACTATATTTTTGTCAGTTATGTATTTTACAACAAGGTCTTTTATGACAAGTACTTCTTCCATATCTGCACCTCGCTATTTCTTGAGACGAGGATCCAGAGCATCTCTTAATCCGTCGCCAAGAAGATTAACTGCAAGAACTGTCAGGAATATGGCTATTCCCGGGAACAGGATAAGATGCGGAGCATTACGTATCAGATTGGCTCCTTCTGAAAGCATGGATCCCCACTCGGGAGTCGGCGGCTGAACGCCGAGCCCGATATAGCTCAGTGAGCAAGCTTCGAGTATACTCTGAGCGATACCCAGTGTAAACTGAACTATCAGAGGTCCTATGGTGTTGGGGATAATATGCTTCGCTATGATTATTCCATCAGTACAGCCTATGGATCTGGCAGCCTCTACATACTCCTGAGATCTTATGGAAAGAACCGATACACGGAACAATCGTGTATATGCCGGAGTATGGGCAATGGCCAGGGCCATGATAAGATTACGGGTTCCTGCTCCGAGGGCTGATATGATGGCTATGGCCAGCAGCATGAAAGGTATGGCGATCAGTATGTCCGTAAATCTCATGATCACATTATCAACTTTTCCGCCATAGAAGCCTGCTACTGCTCCTACGATACCGCCTATAAGTACCGATACGAAAGCTGAAGCAAATCCTATTACCAGAGAAGTCCTGGCTCCGTGCATAACTCTGGAAGCCAGATCTCTTCCATATTCATCTGTTCCGAAAATATGATCTCCTGAGGGCGCCTCAAGTCTTCTGGAAGTATCCTGATTGATAACTACTTCATCATAGTCTGCGATCCAGTTTGCCGTAAGCGCCATAAATATGAGCAGAATAAGGACAACAAGTCCGAGCATAGCCAGTTTGTTCTGTGTGAATCTGTGGACAATGTCTAATATCCTCGCTCTGCGCTTGCTTATTTCTCCTTTTCCGGAAGCATTAACCTGCAGCATCAAGTTCAGCCTCCTTCCGTTCACGTTCTTCTATATCTCTGAGATATTTTTTGATGGACAGTTTCTTTGCACTTTTAGCTGTATATTCTGCCTTGATCCTCGGATCTATATAGGCATAAACTACATCTGTGATCAGATTTACAAGACTGAATACTGTTGCTGTGAAAATAACGCCTGCAAGCACTACCGGAGTGTTTTTGGCACGTATTGCATCCACCATGAGACGTCCCAGTCCGGGAACAGCGAATACGTTCTCTATTACGATAGCTCCGCCGAGCATATATCCGAAGTCCATACCGATGACAGTAATGACCGGCAGAAGAGCGTTCCTGATCTCGTGGTGCAGCGTAGTTTTCAGATTTCCTATTCCTTTGCCCTTGGCTGTGCGTACATAGTCCATTCTGATGACTTCAAGCATGGACGATCGCGTCATACGGATGTACAGTGCAATCGCGAGAGCTGCCAATGTGAT
>SVDE01000137.1 GCA_015057955.1 Lachnospiraceae bacterium
TTTTCTCAGAAAAAAAGGACCCCTATATCATTTCTGATATAGAGATCCTTGATTGTCATCTTAACTTAATGACATTGGGCAGCAGCCACTCCTTTTCAGTCTAATTCCAGTCTCATGAGGATCAGTTCCTGCCAGCCGGCATAACGCGACAGGAAACCTCTGGGATTGCGCCCGTATTCCACAAAACCTTCACTCTCATATAGCGCGATGGCGTTTCTGTTGTCTGCGACCACACTCAGTTCCAACTGCCTGTATCCGGCCTCCTTGGCACATTCTATGCATGCTCTTGTAAGGGCCCGTCCGATCCCCAGCCCCCAGTATGCTTTGTCCAGGCTGATCCCGAATTCCGCGCGGTGCCTGAGCTTTTCCTTGCTGCCTATGCTCTCTATGCCGGCAGTCCCGGCCACATATCCGTCTATTACCGCAAGGATCTCGATCTCGTTGCTGCTCTTTGTTTTCTCTTCCAGAAACCGGGCTTCCTGCCCGGCGGTAAAACTGCTTTCATCCGGATAAGTCAGAAGATTATCAGTCTGCTCATGGGCGAGCAGGAAAGCGGCCAGCGCTTCGCTGCCGTCTTTATCTGTGCCGTTCCTGAGTATGCACTCCCGGCCGTCTTTAAGTGTAATTGTCTTGTTGTATATCATTTGTTTAATCCTTCATTCATGAGCCAGGCAAATGCCCTGGCAGTGCGCAGGTCGGCTTCTTTGAAGTGGTTCCCGCTGTTCCACGCAAGTGTGCATCTGACATTCTGCGACTTTAATATATCATATCCTTCCCGGATGCAGCTGCCTACTGTGGCCATGACCGGGTTCCTTGTCGTTTCCTCTTTGTCACCGAGACTCAGATAAACAGCGCGGCTTTTTACTGCATTATCCCGCATCAAGTCCACGAATCCCGGAAACCACACTGATGGTGACGCTGCCGCGATCCCGGCAAAACGATCTGTCTGATATGCAGCCCACAGGGCGAACAGACCTGCAAGGGAATATCCGCCCAGCAGGTTTTTTTTTCCGTCATCCGGGCAGAGTTTCAATATCTCATCAAGAAATGCAGATGCGCAGCCGCCGAAGTCTTCATTTCCGAAAACAGCAGGAGCAGGCCAGGGAGACAGATCCCGGTTCCAGCTGTCAACTTTAACCGCGATCAGACGGAAATCTGTGTCTGACAGTTCGCGGATAGCCTTTATCTCATTTTCAATTCCTTCCATGTCATGGTCGTCAACAGGCTGAACAAGAATGACAGATGAATCTTTGTTGCAGTATTCAAATATCTCCATTTTCTGTTTTTCCATTTTGCAGACTTTTTATGCATTATAGCACAAGGCATATCAAAAAGTATCGGCAGTATGCACTATGGGACATAGCTGCTTTTGGCAGTTTAGCCCAAATATGACGTGGCATTTGTCATAAATACAAGAATGGCATATTTCTTGCAAAAATTAAAGAAGACTTATAAATGAGCACAAAAATGTGAAATTTCCTCTTTGTAAAGGAAGAAACGTACCTTGAATAGAACTTCAGGAAAAAATAATATGTGTTCAGAAAGTCACTGATCAATTTCACCACTATTAAATATTATAAGAAAGGGAGATCTTTTCGATGAACACGAAAGAACAAAAGAAATCACCAGTCGGGTTGATCGTCCTTATCGCAGCAATCGTTGTGATAATCGTTGTTCTGCACTTTTTAACGAAACGAGTTCTGCTTTCTCCGGACAATCTGAAGATCCTTCTTGGAAACATGGCAGTTCCCACCATCATCTGTATCGGTTTCACATTCATTTTTGCATGTGACATCACAGACCTTTCACCCGGTGCAATCGTTCTTCTTACGGCAAATGTCACCGGTATCATCGGAAATGCCTTCCACAATCCGGTCGTATCCATAATCCTTATGGTCCTCGGAGCTATCGTGGCAGGTGTTCTGTGCGGACTGCTCAACTTCACAATTTACCGGGTTACTAAGATCCCACCCTGGATTGCCGGACTTGGTATGACCATGGTTTATGAGGCTATCGTCAGCATGTACTCACAGTATCGTGCGCTGCAGGGCCTTCAGGTTGAATTCCTCAGAGATGAGAACCGTGTTCTCGGATCCAGCCCCTGGATCTACATCGTTCTTGTTATCTGTGTAGTTATCGCTTACTTCATTTACAACAATACCACGATAGGTATCAACATCCGTGCAACAGGATGTAACCAGAACGTATCCAGCACAATGGGTATCAACGTTTCCAAGACGCTCATCATGGGCGGTATCATCGCCGGTTTCTTCTTCGGTGTTGCCGGTGTGTTAAAGGAAAGCGTTTCAATATTTACACCCGCGCAGGGCGGACTTACCTCACTGTCAACAGTATTCCAGCCTCTGGCTGCCGTTCTGCTCGCTAAGACACTCTCCAAGTTTGTAAACCGTATTATCGCCGTTCCGATCAGTACATTCATCATCGTTCTTATATTCAATGTGCTGACACTGTTTGGTGTTCCTTCAGGTACATTCCAGGAATTCCTCCTTGGCGCGGTCGTTATAATCTTTGCAATCTTTGCACAGCGTGGAGTAAAGGGGGTAGTAAAGTAAGATGTTTGGCGAAGTCATTTTAAAATGTGAAAAGATAAACAAAAGCTTTGGTATCACTCATGCCAACAAAGATGTCTCCCTCGAACTGCACAGAGGCGAAGTCCGTGCACTCGCAGGCGAGAACGGCTGCGGCAAATCCACACTCCTTTCCCAGATCGCAGGTATCTATGGAAGCGATTCGGGAACAATGTACCTTAACGGTGAAGTATATCAGCCCAAGTCTCCAATGGATGCATATGATCACAAGATCTCCATCATAGTTCAGGAGCTTGGTCTTATCGCAGACCTTCCGGCAGGCATCAACGTATTCCTCGGCAGAACAAAACAGTTCGCAAAGGGACCTTTCATCAGCCAGAAGAAGATCTACGCTGCAGCTAATAAAGAACTTGAAAAATGGGGCCTTCCTCCGATCAAGTTCCGCCGCCAGACTGACGGCCTCAACATTGAGAACCGTAAGATGATTGAGCTTGTCCGTGCTCTTTCAGTTGATCCGGACATCCTGATCCTCGATGAGGTCACTCAGTCACTTTCACAGGATAACCGTGAAGTCATCTACAGGCTTCTTGATAAATTCCGTGAGCTTAACCGTTCAGTCCTCCTGATCTCACACGATCTGGAAGAGACACTGAAGATCGCTGACACGATCACAGTCATGCGAGACGGTGAAGTCGTCGACACAGTTGTAACGAGCGAGACTACTGACAGCGCTCTTAAGAAGATGATGGTCGGCCGTGAGATGGACGGTGACTACTATCGTGCCGATGAGGAAGAGATCTACGAAGATCAGGTAGTGCTTTCATTCAACAATGTTTCAACAGCAAGCGGACTTAAGGATGTAAGCTTTGAAGTTCACAAGGGCGAGATCCTCGCATTCTGCGGACTTTCAGACTCCGGTATCCACGACGTCGGCCAGGCTGCATACGGTCTGATGAAGCCTACCAGCGGAAAGGTCATGTTCGATCTTAAGAACGAAGAGATCAAAGACGCGATGCATTCTCTTAGGAACCAGATAGCCTATGTTCCCAAGGACAGGGACCGTGAGGCACTGATGATGGCAACAACGATCCAGAACAACTTCGTTATGCCTTCCATGGAAGAAATCGACAAGATCTTCGGTTACGTAAGTATGAAGCAGATGAAGAAGATGTCAAATGATTCAAAAGCTGAGTACAACGTAAAATGCAACAGTATAAACGATACAATGAACAGCCTTTCAGGTGGAAATAAGCAGAAGGTCAACCTCGGAAGATGGCTCATGAAAGATCTTTCCCTGCTTATAATCGACTGCCCGACACGAGGCGTTGACGTCGGCGTAAAGGCATATATCTATCACGTCATGAACGAGGCCAAGAAGAAAGGTCTTACGATGCTTCTGATCACTGATGAGCTTACAGAAGCAATGGGCATGGCAGATAACATCATCGTCATGAAGGGCGGCGAAGTAAAGGCAAAAATAGGCAGAAGTTCACACTTCAGCGAAGAAAAAATGATTGAGGAGATGATCTGATGAAAGCGAAAATAAACATTCTCGACATTATCCCTGTGATCACCATGCTCGTTCTCTTTGTGTTCTTTGCAATTGTTTCGGGCGGTAATACAGTTTCATTATTCAATCTTCAGAATATCGTGCTTCAGGCTGTACCTGTAGCAATTGGCGCGCTGGGTGTAATCTTTGTCGTGTCTCTCGGAAGTACAGACATTTCAGTCGGCGCAAACGGTGCTTTATCAGCTACCATAGCAGCCCTGATATCACAGTCGATCGGCGGATGGGCAATGATCCCGCTTACACTTATCATAAGTACAGCGATCGGATTCCTGCTCGGAATGATCATCACCCGTTTCAAGACTGAGTCATTCATGACCACTCTGGCCAGCCTGATCGCACTCAGAGGATTGATGAACTTCATACTCACAAGAGCTACCATTAAGGCACCGAGATATCTGCTTAAGATATCCACATTCTGGGTCTCACTGATTATCCTGGTCGTCCTGGCAGTAGTAGTGTTCTTCCTCTTTGAAAAGACCAAATTCGGACATTACTGCAAAGGCATGGGTGAAAATGAGAACACCATCAAGGCCATCGGTGTCAACACAAGGCGCATCCGTCTGATCTGCTTCTGCATTTCAGGTTTCATGGCCGGTGTATTCGGATTCATCCTTCTCGGAAAAGTTTCCGGTGCTTCAAGCACACTCTGCAACATGATGGAGATGAAGATCCAGATGGCTATCTTCCTCGGAGGTATCCTGGTAAGCGGCGGTTACTCCGCAAAACTGTTCAAGGCGATCATCGGTTCCCTTACCATCGTTATCATCGAGAACGGACTGATCTCATGCGGTGTTGACACAGCTCCGTCAGAAGCTATCGAGGGTATCCTCCTTGTAGCGATCCTTTGCATCACGATCTACTCCAACAAACTCTCTCTTAAGAGAAATGACCTGGAGCTGCTCAAGGCAAAGGAAGCCGGAAAAGTCTGAGTTACATAAAGCGCTTAAGGCTGATGTTTTACAAGCCTGAAAAATAAAGTAAAACAAAATTTTTTAGAAATAAGGAGAAAAGTTTTATGAAAAAGAAAATTTTAGCACTTGTGCTCGCAATGGCACTGGTAGTTGTTTCTCTCGCAGCATGCGGCGGCGGAACAGCTCCTGCAACAACAGCAGCTCCTGCTGAGACAACAGCAGCTCCTGCTGGCGGTGAAGAAGGCGGAGAGGCAACAGATGTTTCCAATCTTGGTCTCACATTTGCTACAAATGACTTTGGCCAGGGCGAGTACTCACTCGATATCAACTCATGGATCATCGAGTCTGTTGCAAAGCATGTTGGATCAACTGCAGATGTAGTTGACAACCAGTTCACAGTTGACAATATCATCACAATGCTCCGTTCACAGCTTTCCAAGAATCCTGACGGTGTCTGCATGATCGGTATTGCCGAGACAGTTTTCCCTGCAATCCAGCAGGCATGCGATGAAGCTAAAGTTCCTTACGCTTTCTTTGCTACACCTCCTGTAGAGGAAGATGTTGCTGCAATGGAAGAGGATGAGCTTTACGCAGGAACAGTTCTGTTTGAGCCGGAAGAGGAAGCTGCTTACCTTGCACAGAAGGCATATGATGCAGGCTGCAGAAAGGCCGTTCTTCTTGCAGGCGCACAGGGCGACTACAACCATGATCATCGTATCATCGGCTTCACAAACAAGTTCGAAGAGCTCGGCGGCGAAGTTCTTGACTACGCTCGCTGCGACAACCCCGGACAGGGCGATGAGAAGGGATCCAACCTTCTTTCAGCTAACAAGGATGCTGACTGCGCGATCGGTATGGGCGCCGGATACATCACTTCACTTGAAGGCATCAGAGACAAGATGGGTCTTGATTACAAGATCTACGGATGCGACACAACTCCTAACCTTATTCAGGACGTTATCGATGGCAAGGTTGAGATCATCTCCTGCGGCGCTAACACAGGTGCTGGATTCGCTACAATCCTTCTGATCAACAAGATCCTCGGACATCCGATCCTTGACGAGAGAGGAAAAGCTCCTTTCACAAAGGCTCTTTCACTTTACTTCTGCGACGCTTCCAACTGCGAGAAATTCCAGAAGTTCTGGGATGAGTGCCAGAGAGATCCTCTGACTCAGGAGGAAGTCATGGCTCTTATCGGACCTGATGTAACTTATGAGCAGTTCATCCAGGCTCTTGAGAATCATGCTGAAGATACTTACGCTAAGATCGACAAATATTGATCCGGCAGATAAGTAAAAGATAAGTCTTAAGCAACAAAAAAGGACCGGGCCCCAGCGATGCAATGTCATTAAGTTAAGATGACAGTAACTGCGAGGCATTCCTAAAAATTAGTGGAGAGATCAAAAAAACAACTAA